>NZ_QBLR01000127.1:0-9846 GCF_003070835.1 Halanaerobium sp.
ATCCGCAAATAAAAAAAATAAAGTAAAAAGTTATCTTCCAGCAGATCCAGAAATATCGATTCAAAGAAAACATCAGAATAAAAAAATGAAGCTGCCTGAAGTGCCGGAGTCAGAAATCAGAAAAATTCTAGCTGCGATTGCTAAAGAAAAGAAGGAGGATGAAAAAGACTGCGGCGGCTGCGGCTATTCCAGCTGCCGGGAAAAGGCAGCAGCGGTTTATCACGGCTTTGCAGAAAAGAAAATGTGTATTCCCTATATGAAATCACGAGCAGAGTCTCTTTCTCAAATTATTGTGGAGTCATCACATAATGCTATAATTGTTGTTAATGATCAGATGGATATTCAAAAATTTAATCCTGTAGCAAAAGAATTATTTACACAAAAGAGTAGAAAACTGGAAGGGATGCAGTTAGATAAATTTATTGACAGCAGCAATTTCAAAAAAGCCTGGAATCTTAATCAAAGATTTATTCACCAAAAATGTTCTTATAAAAATGGGAGTATTATAGTTGATCAGACTATCTTTGCTTTAAAAGAACATAAAGTTATAGTTGGAATTTTAACTGATATTAGCGAACAAGAAAAACAAAGGGAAAAAATGCAAAAGATGAAAGAGGTGGCAGTTGAAAAAACCAATGCAGTTGTTAATAAGCAGATGCAGATAGTACAGGAAATAGCTGGTCTTTTAGGAGAAACGACTGTTGAAACAAAAACAGCTCTAACAGAACTCGCTGATCTTATAAAGACAGGTGATGAGCAATGGGACTAGTTTTTGAAGAATTCTACCGGTCTGTACCCAAAGCAGGTGAAGAAGTGTGTGGTGATAATGTAGAAATAATTAAAAAAGAAAATAAAACCATTGTTGTTTTATCTGATGGTCTTGGCAGCGGTATTAAAGCCAATATTCTATCTACTTTAACTTCCAAAATAGCTTCTGGTCTACTTGATAAAGAATTACCTTTAAAAGAAATACTATCGACAATTTTGGCAACCCTTCCTGTTTGTGAAGTTAGAGGGATTGCTTATGCAACTCTCGCTTTTTTAATTATTGATCAAGATCAGCAGCTCCGTTTGATAGAAATAGACAGCCCTTCTGCTTTTTTATTTAGAAATGATAAGGTTAAAAAATTAGATTATCGAGAATTTGAACTGGAAGGAAAAAAAATTAAAGAGGCGAACTTTAAATTTCAGCGGCAGGATCAGCTTTTTTTAGTTAGTGATGGCGTTACTCATGCTGGAATTGGAGGGTTATTAAACTTTGGCTTGGGCTGGGATGGGGTTGCTTGCCAGATTGAAAGAACAGTAAAAAAGAACCAAAATGATTTAAAATACAGTATCAATAAGCTTGTTAAAATATTTAACACTTTTTATAATGATCAGGCTGGTGATGACTTTACTATCATTGGAATGAAATATAGAAAAAAAAGAAAATTAAATATTTGGAGTGGTCCACCTTTAAAAAAAGAAGATGATCAAGTATTAGCTAAAAAAATTTCTGAGGCAGAAGGCAAAAAAATAATCAGTGGTGGTACAACAGCTCAAATAGCAGCACGTGAGTTAAATAAAGAATTAGAACCTGGCCTTAAATACTATGACAAAGACATTCCTCCAACCAGCAAGATGGAAGGATTTGATCTTTTAACAGAAGGTTTATTAACATTAAACAGGGTTCTTTCTTTACTAAAAAAATATAAACCAGGCCAGATTCCAGTTGAAGGGAAAGATGGTGCTTCTCGTTTCACTCGGCTTTTATTAGAAAGTGACAGTGTTAAATTTTTTGTGGGTAGAGCTGTTAATGAATCACACCAGAGTTTGAATCTTCCAATTAACTTAGGAATTAGAAGCCAGATAATAAGTCAGATTTCAGAACAGCTAAGGAGAATAAAAAAAGAAGTTAAAATTGAATGGTTTTAAAATAAAGGAGGTGCATTAGATGTCCGAAAACACTTTAAAAATATGTATAGGAACTCCCTGTCATTTAATGGGAGCAGCAGATTTGCTGGAATCAGTAGAAGAACTTGATCAAAGTTTGCGCGAAAAAATCGAACTAAAAACAAGCCATTGCATTGATAATTGCTGTGATCAGGCTCCGGTTGCTGAATTCAATGGTAAAGTCTATCAGGATTTGAACCCCGAAAAACTATATAAGATTATAAGTGAAAATATAAGATAGGAGATGTTAAAAATGAGTCAGAATACTATTTCTGAGGTTGTTAAATTAAAAAGGAGACTATATGTCGAGTTATTAAGACTTGTTAAAACAGGAAATTTAGCAGAAGAGATTTCGGATTTATCAAAAAAAATTATAACTAAAGACTCGCCTCGTTATAGATGTTGCGAATTTAAAGAAAGAGCAATTTTTGAGCAGAGGATAAAAGCTGTGTTAGGATTTAATATTGCCGATAATAAGGAAATAACTTTAAAAGAATTGGCATCCTCACTGCCTCGACATGAAAAAAATAGAAATGTAGTTGAGGTGTTTGATATAGCTTGTGACAGCTGTCCCATTGATAAATATATAGTTACAGATGCCTGTAGAAATTGTGTTGCTCATAAGTGTGTTAATGCTTGTCCAGTAAATGCTATAGTGATTATCCAGAATAAAGCTTATATTGATCAGGGAAAATGCGTAGAGTGTGGGAAATGTGCTCAGGCGTGTTCTTATAACGCTATCTTAGAAAATCAGCGCCCTTGCAGCAGAGCCTGTGAACTTGATGCTATAAGTTCTGATTCTAATCGTCAGGCAAAAATTGATAGAGATAAATGTGTCAGCTGTGGCAGCTGTATAGCAGCCTGTCCTTTTGGAGCAATAACAGAAATTAGTGATTTAATTGAAGTCGCAGTAAATTTATTTGCTGAAAAAAGCAAACTTGCTGCAATGCTGGCCCCATCATTTTTAGGTCAATTAGGCTATCAGCAGAGCGCAGCTAAGATGAATTATGCCTTAAAAAAACTTGGGTTTGCAAGGGTAATAGAAGTAGCTGCTGGAGCAGAAATAACAGCTGCTGCTGAAGCTGAAGAATTAGAAGAAAAGATAGAATCAAATGAGACCTTGCTCTCTTCCTGCTGCCCTGCCTTTAAATCAATGGTAGAAAATGAGTTCAAAGAACTTTCAGATCTGATTTCTAAGACAGATTCTCCAATGGCAGTTACTGCTGGAGAAATGAAGAGTGAGGATCATGAACTAAAAACTGTCTTTATTGGACCTTGTACAGCTAAAAAAGAAGAAGCACTCAGCGATCAAAATGTTGATTATGTTTTAACTTTTGAAGAATTGCTGTCTTTATTTACAGCCAGTAATATTAATTTAGCTCAAATTGATAGAGAAGAAAAACTAGAAGATGCTGGACATTTAGGTAGACAATTTGCTTATGCTGGTGGTCTGCAGAAATCTCTAGAGGAAATTATAGCAGCTGATTTTGAGAGTAAACAGATAGATGGACTGGAGAGACTGAAAAAAGAACTTAATCTGATCAGGGCTGGCAAACAGAGCTATAATTTTTTGGAAGGAATGGCCTGTACAGGCGGCTGTGTTGGCGGACCATTTTCGATGATCAACCAGAAACTGTCAAAAAAATTAGTAAAAAGATTTGCAAAAGCAGAAAGATTTCTAAGTTGACACTTTTTATTATTTATAATAAAATTAAATTGAGAATCATTTTCAATATTTAGATTAATAACGGGATTTTTTTGCGGCAGGGGGAAAATAATTGCTTTATCAGGCAGAAAAATTAAACAAGCAGTATGGTACTGAACAAATTTTAAAGGATATTTTTTTTAAACTAGAAAAAGGAGAAATTATAACATTTTTAGGACCCAGTGGTTGTGGAAAATCTACTTTACTGAGAATATTAGCTGGCTTAGAAGACTATGATAGTGGTAAGATTATTAATAATGCTTCTCATACTTCTTTCATTTTTCAAGAAGATCGACTGCTTCCTTGGTTAAGTTTAGAAGAGAATATAGAGCTAGTTCTGAAGGATCAGTTAAGAGATCAAAAAAAGATCGAAGCTAAAGTTGCAGATGTTTTGGGAGCAGTTAATCTTTCAAAAAATCACAACTATCTCCCCAAAGAACTTAGTGGTGGCATGAAACAAAGAGGTGCTATTGCTAGGGCTTTAGCTATTGAGCCGGAGCTGCTTTTGATGGATGAACCGTTTTCAAATTTAGATTTCCCTTTACGTTTGGATTTAATAAAACTTTTAAGCAAAATTTTTGCTAAAAAGAAAATGGGTGGGATTTTTGTAACACATGACAGCCGCGAAGCTGTTTTGCTTGGAGATAAAATAATGATAATGAAAGATAACCCTGGTCGAATTGAAAGTTCTATTGAAATAACAATTCCGAAAGTTGATAGATATCTGGAATCAGAAGAAATTAGTCAATACAATAAATTATTAAACCATTACCTCTGTCGCAATATGGGGAAAAAGCATATGCATAAAAGCTGCAGATTGCTTGAAAATATGAATTTTAGCTGTGAGTCATTGATTATTGATCAAGAAGAATAACTGGGCAAAACTATTGTTTTGGGGGGGTTCAATTGGAATATAAAAATTTATCAGCAACAAAATATTTTATTATAATATTATTGACTGTTTTAATGTTTTTAATTACCATCCCAGTTGTAGCTGAAGATAGTATAAAAATTAGTGTGTCATCCAGTCCTTCATCTTTGCCTGCTTTTTATATCCAGGATAATTCAGATTCTGTTGACTTAAATGTTTCCATCCACCGCAGCCGTAATGTTGTTATTTCTAAATTAATGCAGGGAGAAATTGAGGCAGCACTTCTTTCAACAAATGAGGCTGTCAAATTATATAATCGTGGAGTTGAAGTACAGTTATTGGGCATTCATAATTGGGGACTTTTTTATTTACTAACCACAAATCAAGATATTATCAATTGGGATACTTTAAAGAATAAAAAATTATATATACCAGATAAGGGTGGCCCTTTAGATATAGTTTTTCAAGAACTTGCTGCTAAAAAAAATTTAGATTTAAAAAACGATTTAAAAGTCGAAAGGGGTAAGATGAGAGAAGTAGCTCAACTTATGATTAATAACATGGCTGAAACAGCAGTTATCAGAGAGCCCTTTGCTTCACAAATAATTTTAAATAATGATCAAAGTAAAATTGTTTTTGATATCCAAGATGAATGGGAAAAAGAATATAATTTTAGAATTGCTCAATCTGCACTTGTAGTTCGAAAAGATTTTGCAGAAAAGAATAAAGAGTTACTCTTGAAATTAGAAAAAGAGTATCAAAAAGCAGTAAAAAATTTAGGAAAAGACAATAAATTAGCTGCTGATTTAGCTTTAAAGTATTTAGAGCTTAGCCCTGAAGTAACACTAAAATCGTATCCGGAACTAAATCTTAATTATCAAAATATTGCTGAGGTTAAAAAAGAGGTTATTTCTTATTTAGAAGTTTTAAAATCTTATAATAAAGAAACAATAGGTGGGCGATTACCTGATGCAGAATTCTACTTCAGCTACTAAAAATTCAAATAAGAAAAATGAGATAAAAAGAAGAGAATCAACTTATTATACTTTAATTAGTGCTGCTTTAATACTTCTAGTTTGGAAGTTGTTATCTTTAAATTATAATCCGATAATTTTACCATCTCCTGAAAAATCTTTTTTTACAATTTATGAAATGATGTTAACAAAAACTTTTTGGGTTAGTATTGGTTATTCTTTCTTTCGGATAGTAAGCGGTTATTTATTGGCTTTATTAATCGGTACCCTGTTAGGTATTATCATGGGATTAAATGAAAAAATTGATAATTTATTTCGACCAGCTGTTTCTATGCTGCAGACTGTTCCCAATATTTCCTGGATTTTAATCGCTATTATTTGGTTTGGTTTAAACTCTAAAATAGTGATATTTACAATTTTTATTTCTTTAGCACCTATTTTTGTTATAAACAGCTATGAAGGAATAAAAAATACATCTCAAGAATATTTAGAGATGGCAGCTGTATATAGATTAAAACCTTTAACAATTTTTACAAAAATTTATCTCTATTCTATTAAGCCATATTTAAGATCAGCTGCAGTTATTACAGGTGAACGTGCTTGGAAAATTGGGGCAATGGCAGAACTTTTAAGTCTTGATACAGGTATTGGAGCTGGTCTTTATTGGGCCCGCAATAATCTTCAGACTGAAAGAATTTTTGCTTGGACAATAGTTTTGATTTTAATGGGTTTTTTAAGTTCTAAATTATTGAAAGTTTTGCTGAAAAATTGATAAAAACTAATAAATGTATTATAATTGAGATGCCGGGATACCGGCATTTTTTCTGTTAAATATGCAGGGAAAGGTTAATCAAATCCAGAATATGATTATTTAGGGAGTGGTTTAGATGCAGAACTACCCTGATAGTGGAGTTTATATTTTAAAAATAAAATTAGAAAATAAAATAGAAATCAAGATTGGAGCTCTGGGAAAAAAGATTTTTCCTCCCGGATATTACTTTTATGCAGGAACAGCTCAACGTAATCTGAAAGCACGGATTAATCGTCATTACAGTTCTGATAAAAATTATCACTGGCATATAGATTACTTTTTAGCTGAAGCAGATATAGAAAGTGATTTTGTTTTTGAACTGCCGGGAGAGGGAGAATGTTTTCTAGCCCGAATCTTAATAGATAATGGTGGGAAAACTTTGATTGATGGTTTTGGCGCCAGTGACTGCAGCTGCGGCAGCCATTTAATATATTTTCCTTTAAAGGCAGGAAAAAAAATTGTAGAAGATTTAATAGATAATAAGAATTTAACAGCAGAATTTAGTAATTTTAAAGAATAATGATTTAATCAGAATGCAATATTAAGTCAATTTAAATAAGGAAGTGATTTGGTGGAAGATAGTGAAATACTGAAAAACCTTAATCAGGCTCAAAAAAAAGCTGTAGAGCATCATAAGGGACCGGAACTGGTACTTGCGGGTGCCGGCAGTGGTAAAACAAGAGTTTTGACCAGGAGAATTGGTTATTTAATCAATCACTATGGAGTTTCTTCTTATAATATTTTAGCTGTTACTTTTACCAATAAGGCAGCAAATGAGATGAAAGAAAGAGTAAAAGATATGGTTGGAGGGGTAAACAGCAGCCTCTGGGTTAGTACTTTTCATTCTTTTTGTGTGAGAATTTTGCGTAGGGAAGCGGAAAAACTTGGCTATAATAAAAATTTTGTTATTTTTGATAGCCTTGATCAGCGAAAATTGGTTAAGGAAGTATTGAAATCTAAAAATTTAGATCCTAAAAAAACAAAACCTAGATCAGTTTTAAATAAAATTTCGAATGCAAAGAATGAATTAAAGACTCCGTCTGAGATGAATGCACTTTCAGGTAGTTTTTTTGATCAGACTGCTGCTGATATTTATGAAGAATATCAAAAACGACTTAAAGAAAATAATGCGATGGATTTTGATGACCTAATTCAGCAAACAGTAAGACTTTTTGAAGAATTCCCATTGGTTTTAGAGCACTACCAAGAGCGATTTAAGTATATTCTGGTTGATGAGTATCAGGATGTTAATCATGCTCAATATCAGCTGGTGAATCTATTAGCAAAGCGCTACCGCAATATTTGTGTTGTAGGTGATCCTGATCAGGGAATATATGGGTTTAGAGGCGCAGATATCCGAAATATTTTAAACTTTGAAGATGATTATCCTGATGTTAAAACTATTCGTTTAGAGCAAAATTATCGTTCTAAAGGGAATATCTTGAAAGCAGCACAATCTGTGATTAAAAATAATTCTTCTCGGAAAGAAAAAGAACTTTGGACAGATCAGGGTGAGGGCCCTAAATTAGAACTATATGAAGCAAAAGATGAGAAAGAAGAAGCAGACTTTGTCTGCCGAACTGCTAAAGAGCTTATTAAAAAAGAAGAGTTAACTTTTGATGATCTGGCAGTTTTATATAGGACTAATTCACAGTCAAGAGCATTTGAAGATATGCTGATGAAATATGGAATACCTTATCAGATTGTTGGAGGAGTCCGTTTTTATGAGCGGATGGAAATTAAAGATATTATGGCTTATCTAAGGTTAATCTATAATCCGGCTGATGATATTAGTTTTCTAAGGATAATAAATCGGCCTAAAAGAGGTATTGGTGCTGGTACCTTGGGCAAAGTTCAGGATTATGCGGAAGCTGAAGGACTTAATTTATATGATGCTGCTTTAAAGTCTAAGGAAAATCCTGCATTAAGTGGAACCTATGCTAAGAGAGTACTTCACTTTACAGAAATCATAGAAGAATTGAGATCAGAAAGGGATCAAATTGCTTTAGCAAGACTGACTGAAAAACTTTTAGATAAAAGTGGATACCGCCACAATTTAGAAGAAGAAAAAACTGCTGAAGCTGAAAACCGGCTGGAAAATATTGAAGAATTATTTTCTGTTATCAATGAATATATGAAAAATAGCGATAATAATACACTTGCTGGATTTTTAGAAGAAGTGACTCTAATGTCGGATATTGATTCAATGGATGAAAAGCAGAGTTCACTAACCTTGATGACTATTCATTCGGCTAAAGGTTTAGAATTTCCAGTTGTCTTTTTAGTTGGAATGGAGGAAGGAATTTTTCCTCATTCTAATTCTATGTTTGAACAAAAAGGGATGGAAGAAGAAAGACGTCTTTGCTATGTTGGAATGACTAGGGCTGAAGAGAGACTCTACTTAAGTAGAGCATTGGTAAGACTTCGTTTTGGTGAAAGAAAAGTTAATCCACCTTCCCAATTCATTGAAGAGATTCCTGAAGAACTTTTAGCTGGGGCAGCCGATACACGCTCTGAGATGGCAAAAGAAGAAGAGTTAATTCATTCTGATAATTCTGGTACTGATTATGCTATTGGACAGAAAATTGTTCACCCCCGCTGGGGAATTGGAACCATATTATCAATAAGAGGGGATAAAAATCCAGAATTAAAGATCGCTTTCGAACAGGGTAAAACTAGAAATTTACTGGCGGAGTTTGCGCCAATTCAGAAAGTATAGGCAGGTGTAAATATGGCTAAATTGACAAAAGAAAAAGCTGAAAAAAAGATAAAGGCATTAAGGGCAAAAATTAGAGAGCATGAATATAAATATTTTGTATTAGATGATCCTTCAATTTCTGACGCTGAGTTTGATCAACTAATGCAGAAATTAATTAACCTGGAAAATGAATTTCCAGAATTAATAACAGAAGATTCTCCTACTCAGAGAGTGGGTGGAGAAGTCTTAGATGAATTCGAAAAAGTTGAACACTCGTCAACAATGCTTAGTCTGGATAATGCTTTTAGTGCAGATGATTTAGGAGATTTTGATCAACGAATTCAAAAAAATCTTGATGGTGAAGACTATCAGTATGTTGTTGAACATAAAATTGACGGACTTTCCGCAGTAATGCGCTACAGAGAAGGTAGTTTTGAACTTGGTGCTACCCGCGGTAACGGAGAAATTGGTGAAAATATAACTCAAAATATGAAAACTATTCGCTCTCTACCGTTGAAAATTGAGGAAGCAGCTGAGTTAGAGCTGAGAGGAGAAATTTATTTAGCTAAAAGTGAATTTAAACGGCTAAATGAAGAAAGACTAAAAAATGATGAATCTCCTTTTGCTAACCCCCGCAATGCTGCTGCTGGGTCAGTTCGGCAGCTGGATAGTAAGATTGCCGCAGAAAGAAGTTTATCAATTTTAATCTATGATTTAATTTCTCATTCAGGCAGAGAATTTGAAACCCATTTAGAGGTTTTTTCTTATTTAAAAGAACAGGGTTTTAAGGTTAACTGGCATCAGTCTGCTGCTGAGATAGAAGCAGTGATAGATATCTGTGAGCGCTGGCAGGAA
>NZ_QBLR01000128.1:0-9603 GCF_003070835.1 Halanaerobium sp.
AAATTTGAAATTGAAGATCTAAAAATAATTTTGAGGACTATTTTAATGGAAAACGAAGAAGATTATCTCAGTGACAATTTGATTTATATAGATCGTAATCAAAAAATTAATTTTAATAATCTTATTCAGGCTTCTTCCTATGAAGAAATACAGGAAGTGCTGAAAGAACTTCATTATGCTGAAATTTTAGACGAATTTGCCGAACAGTACCAGCAGAATAAAAATTTATTTCAAATAGAAATGACCCTGGACTTTCATTATTTTTCACGGCTTAATGACTTAGCGGCAGAGTTTTCAAATAAAGATCAAAAATATTTTAATAAGATTATAGGAACCCAGATTGACCTCTTAAATATTCAGTGGATTTACAGGATAAAAAAATATTATAACTTATCATCTGGTGAAATATTAAATTATATTATTCCATTTCACTTTAAAATTACAAGAGAAGAACTCAGAAAGATGAGCCAGGTAGATAATCCAAATAATTTAGTTAAACAAATCTCTTATGCTCCCTATCAAAGGCTGCTCGAAAAGGCAGTTGAAGATGTAAATAATATTTTTGAGCGATTTTTTTTGAATTATATATTTATGCAGCTGCAGCAGATTAAATCTGAAAGTTTTTTTACGATTTCAAATATACTTGCTTATTTATATCTGAGAGAATATGAACTGAGAGATATAATTACAATTATTGAAGGGATTAGATACTCACTACCAGATGATCGAATTAAAAACTTTTTGATTAGAAAGGAGGTGTAATTTTGGGAATAAAGAAAATGAAAAAGTTTCAGATTTTAGGCTTGAAAAATAAAATCGATTTAATAACTGAAGAAATAGTAAAAAATAGTCAGATAGAACTTCTGAAAAAAGAGAAAATTAATAAGGATTTCAAATATGACCAGGTTGAAAATTTCTATAAACCTTATTTCAACAGGCTGAATAAAATTATGGACAGCCTTAATTTAGATCAAGAAATAAAAAATATTAATTTTGAGCAGCTGAATAAATTTAGTTTGGAAGAACTTGAAGATTTTATTAATCCGATTGAGAAAAAGATTAATAAATTAGAAAGAATTACTAAAAAACTGGATGCTGAAGAGAAGAGATTAAACAATCTAATTAGACACGTCTATGTAATGCGGAATATAGATATAGAACTTCAGAGTTTAAAAAATTTATCTTATGTCACCCTGATTTTTGGCAGTTTGAGTCAAGAAAGATATAAGCGGTTGATTGAAAATGTTACCGAAATTCCGATTCTTGTCTTAAAAGTAAATGAAGATCAGGAAAGAGTATGGTTTTTTACCTTTGCTAAAAAGAATTATCAGCAAAAAGCACTTGATATATTAAATTCAGTCAACTTCAACCGGATTGAACTTCCGGACAGAGTTAAAGAACAGCCTAAAGATATTCTAAATCAATCGAGACATCGTCTTGATAAGATTGAGATTATCAGAGATCAAATAAAGCTTGAATTTAAGAAATTAAAACACCGCTATCAGCAGCATTTATTCGAATATTACCGGCAGGCATTAATATTTAATAGAATTACAGATGTAAATAACAGTTTTTATGGTAAAAGTGATTATTTCTTTATTACAACTGGCTGGATAAGTGAAGAAAATGAAACAGAATTTGAAAAGTTAATTTCAAATAAATATCCAGAAGTATTATACAGCAGTCAGGAAGTTGAGTTTGCTGAAGAAGAGCCGCCAACAATTATTGAAAATCCAGACTGGATTAAATCTTTTTCTTCTCTGGTTAAGTTATATGGGCTGCCCAAATACGGAGAAATTGATCCATCATTATTTTTTGCTTTAAGTTATATATTATTATTTGGAATAATGTTTGGTGATTTAGGACAGGGTTTAATTTTTGTTCTGCTTGGTCTGGCTGTTTATAAAAATAAAATTAAGTTTATCACTGATCAGGGTATAGGCTATATATTAATTTCACTGGGATCTTCTTCGATGCTTTTTGGTACATTTTATGGAAGTATATTTGGAATGGAAGATCTGATACCAGCACTTTTAATCAGGCCGATGGAGAATATTATGGTCTGGCTCGGATTTACAGTTATGATCGGAATCTTTCTTTTGATCATATCAATGATTTTTAACCTGTTTAATTCGTTTAAAAATAAAGATTACAAGGAGGCATTTTTTTCTGACAGCGGTTTAAGTGGTTTAATTTTATACCTCTTTCTGCTTTCAAATTTGGCTGCTTACGGTCTGCAGAATAGTCTTTTAATACCGCTGCCATTAACTTTAGCTGTAGTAATAATTTTATTACTGCTTATATTTTTTAAAGAGCCGCTTGGTAATTTACTGGTTGGAAAAAAATTCAGTGTTGATAAAAAGATATCCGAATATCTGCTGGAGTCTATTTTTGAACTTTTTGACTCTGCCTTAGGATATTTAAGTAATACGCTTTCTTTTTTAAGAGTTGGTGCTTTTACCTTAAACCATGTTGGTTTGTCAATGGCAGTTATTATCTTATCTGAAATGGTGAGTAATAGTGCCGGCAGCCTTTTAATTTTGATTGCAGGTAATATAGTAATTATGGTTTTAGAAGGTGTTGTTGTTGGAATTCAGATCTTAAGACTGGAGTTTTTTGAGATTTTTTCAAAATTCTACAGCGGAAGTGGAAGGGAATTCAAACCGCTGAATATTGAATAATTTTTAAAATATTATAATAGGAGGAAATAAAAATGATTTTAAGATTATCTTTATTAAGTTTATTTATTACAGTATTTATTGGGGGAGTAATTATGTTCAAAAAGACTGAAAAAAGATGGGTTAAATACTCGGTTTTAAGTGTAAGTCTGGTCCTGCTGCTGACCTTTGTAATTTTAGGTTCCAATATTGCTCTGCCTCAAAAAGTATATGCTGCTGAGGCAGCTGTTAATTCTACTTCTAATAATTTAGGCCTTGGTTATCTAGCGGCCGGACTGGCAGTAGGTATAGCTTCTATAGGAGCTGGTATTGCTGTAGGAATTGCTGGCTCAGCAGCTATCGGTGCCATCAGTGAAAAACCAGAAATTTTAGGTAGGGCTTTAATTATCATTGGATTAGGTGAAGGTATAGCTATATATGGATTGATAATTTCTATTATGATCCTGGGAAGATTATAGGGCTTAGATTATGAAAATATACTGCATCAGTGATAATATTGATACCAATATTGGTCTAAGGCTGGTTGGAATTGATGGTAAGGTGATTCATGAAAAGGAAAAAGTTATAGAAGAGATTAATAGAGTCAGGAAAGAGGAAGATATAGGAGTTCTTTTAATTACAAGAAAATTAGCAGAAATGGTACCTGATATAATTGATGAGTTAAAACTTTCTGCAGATCTTCCTCTGATCCTTGAGATTCCAGATCGACATGTTGATCCTGAGGAAGAGCCTGAATATATTACAAAATATGTTCAAGAATCAATAGGAATAAAAATTTAAGAAAACTAAGCGTGCCATATTCGATGCATAAATTCAGAGTTATCCTTGCGCTTATAAAAGAAAACTCAGTAAAAGAGGTGAGATATGAGTGGATATTGCAGAAAAAATAATGGCCATTGAGACTGAAATAATTGATGAAGTTAAAGAAAAAAATGATAGTCAAATTGAGAAGAAGAAAAAAGAACTAAAAGCAAGATATGATAAATTTCAAAAAGAACTGGAAAAAAGACAGTCAAATACATTGGAAAAATATAAAAGCAGAGCTGAACAGAAAAGAGAACAAATAATATCCAGAGCTATTCTGGAAAAGAAAAATTCAAGGCGAAAAAAATTGAATGATTTAATCAATGATTTTATCGCTGAGCTGCACAGCAAACTAAATAATTTTTCCGATCAGAAGGATTATTGTTTGTTTATTTTTAATTCAATAAAAGAAGCAGCGGTTGAATTGGATGATAGTGAATTTATAATTTTATTGAGAAATCAGGATCAAAATTTGATAGCTGATTTAGAAGAGTTCCTGGAGAAAGAGATGGAGAATTATAAATTTGAATTTGAGCTGACAGATAAAATTAAATTTGGAGGCTTCATAATAAAAGCAAAAAATAAACAGCAGTTAATTGAAAATACTTTCAATGCTTTAATTGATTCATTCAGGGAAGAAATTGCAATAGAATTAAAGAATAAAATTCTTTGATGAAAGCAGATAAATTGATTAGGAGTTGGTAAGTGTGGAAAAACAGGGGAAAATAACCTTTATCAATGGACCGGTTGTTGAAGCGGAAAATATGACAGGCTATATTATGAGAGAGCTGGTTTATGTTGGAAAACTTAAGTTAGTTGGAGAAATAATAGAACTTGATGGTGGAACAGCTACAATTCAGGTTTATGAGGAAACAAGTGGAATGAAACCCGGAGAGCCAGTTTATTCAACCGGGCGTCCACTTTCTGTCCAGCTTGGGCCAGGTATTATCGGCAATATTTTTGACGGTATTCAGCGGCCCCTCCCATTTTTAGAAAAGAAAAGTGGACCTTTTATCGAAAGAGGTGCCAAGGTAAGTGCTTTAGATCCGGAAAAGGAATGGGAATTAAAAGTGCGGGTTGAAAAAGGTGATTATCTTAACTCAGGTCAGATTGTGGCGGAGTTGGATGAGACTTCAGTTATTACTCACAAAGTAATGGTTCCTCCTGGAAAAGAAGGTGAAGTGATCGAGCTGGTGCCTGATGGAAGATACTCGATTGACCATGTAATTGCAAAAATAAAAGATAGTGAAGACAATATAACTGAGATAAAGCTTTATCAGGAATGGCCGATTAGAAAACCAAGACCATATAAAGATAGATTGGAATTAGGAGAGCCGCTGCTGACGGGTCAGCGGGTACTTGATACCTTTTTTCCAATTGCCAAAGGAGGTACAGCTGCAATCCCAGGAGGATTTGGGGCCGGTAAAACGATGACCCAGCACCAGCTTGCTAAATGGTCAGATGCAGATATAATAATCTATATTGGCTGTGGTGAACGGGGAAATGAAATGACAGATGTTCTGGAGGAGTTTCCAGAGTTAACAGATCCTAAGACTGGTAAATCAATGATGGAGCGAACAGTATTAATTGCCAATACATCAAATATGCCGGTTTCAGCTAGAGAGGCCAGTATTTATACCGGTATTACTCTGGGAGAATATTATCGTGATATGGGTTATAATGTGGCAATTATGGCAGATTCTACTTCCCGCTGGGCAGAAGCTTTAAGAGAAATTTCAGGGCGTCTGGAAGAAATGCCTGCAGAAGAAGGTTTTCCAGCTTATTTACCTACCAGACTGGCTGAGTTTTATGAAAGAGCAGGTTATATTAAAACTCTTGCAGGTGAAAATGAAGGCTCAATCTCACTAATTGGGGCAGTATCTCCTCCTGGTGCAGATTTTTCGGAACCGGTTACTCAAAACACCAAGAGATTTGTCCGCTGTTTCTGGGCTCTGGATAAATCACTTGCTGCTTCCAGACATTTTCCAGCAGTAAGCTGGCTTGACAGCTATAGTGAGTATTTAAATGAGCTTGAGCCCTGGTTTAAAGATAATGTAAATGAAGAATGGCTAAAGTTGAGAAGCAGGGCAATGTCTCTATTAAAAGAAGAGTCGAGACTGCAGGACATAGTTCAGCTGGTTGGAGAAGATGTTTTGCCTGATAACCAGCGTCTGATTTTAGAGGTGGCAAAGTTGATTAAAATTGGGTTTTTACAGCAGAACGCTTTCGATGATATTGATAGATATTCGGATATAAATAAACAGTACTGGCTTTTAAAGATAATACTATATCTTTATGATCAGGCAGAGCCACTGGTAAAGGAAAATGTACCAATCAGTCAGCTTAAAAATGATGAGTTATTTAACAAATTATTAAGATTAAAAAGTACAGCTGCCAATGATGAAATAGATAAAATAAAGGAATTTCGGCAGGAGATCGATGATTTTTATCAACAGCTTGCTGATAGTTATCAAAAATAGTGGGGGAGTATATAATGTTAAAAAAAGAGTATACTGGACTTGCTAATATTAATGGTCCATTAATTGTGATAGAAAATGTTGAAGATGTAGCTTATGATGAAATGGTAGAGATTACTGCTCCGGATGGAGAGGTAAGAAAGGGAAGAGTTCTCCAGGTTAGTTCAGATAAAGCTGTAGTTCAGGTTTTTGAAGGCAGTACCGGCCTAAATATCAATGAAAGCAGAGTTAAATTTCTTAAAGAACCAATGAAGGTTGCTCTAAGCAAGGATATTCTGGGTAGAGTTTTTAATGGAGTTGCTGAAGCAACTGATGGTGGTGGTCATATTTATTCTGAAAATAAATATGATATTAATTCCAAACCTATGAACCCCTATTCCAGACAGTATCCAAGAAATTATATTCAGACTGGAGTTTCTGCAGTAGATGGTTTAATGACTTTAATTAGAGGCCAGAAATTACCTATTTTTTCGGGAAATGGTCTGCCTCACAATCAGCTTGCAGCTCAAATCACAAGGCAGGCAAAACTGGGTAAAGATGATGAAAAATTTGCAGTAGTTTTTGTGGCGATGGGTATCAAGCACGATGAAGCAAGATATTTCATTAATAGTTTTGAGGAAAGTGGGGTCCTCCAGAATGTTGTTATGTATCTCAATTTGGCTGATGACCCTTCAGTAGAAAGAATAATTGCACCTCGAGTTGCCCTAACTGCAGCCGAATATCTTGCCTTTGAAGAAAATATGCATATTTTAGTTGTGATGACTGATATGACAAGTTATTCTGAAGCATTAAGAGAACTATCATCCAGAAGGGGAGAGGTTCCGGGGCGAAAAGGCTATCCTGGTTATCTTTATAGTGACCTGGCCAGCCTTTACGAAAGAGCAGGGATGATCAAAGGAAGAGATGGCTCGATAACTCAGATTCCAATCTTAACAATGCCTAATGATGATATAACACATCCTATTCCGGATCTAACAGGATATATAACAGAAGGACAGATAGTTTTAAAAAGAGACTTATTTCAGCGGGATATTTATCCTCCAATAAATATTTTGCCCTCACTTTCTCGTTTGATGAAAGACGGCATTGGAGCTGAATACACAAGAGAAGATCACTCAGATATTTCAAGTCAGCTATATGCTGCTTATTCACATGTTAATGAGGTTAAGTCCCTGGCCTCAGTAATCGGAGAAGACGAGCTTTCGGAAACAGATCAAAAATATCTTGAATTTGGAAATAAGTTTGAAAATAATTTTCTGAATCAGGACAAGTACAGCAGCCGTAATATTGAGGAGACTCTGTCTTTAGCCTGGGATTTGGTTTCTGAACTTCCTAAACATGAACTGGACAGATTATCCGAGGAAATGCTTGATAAATATTACAGGGGGAAAGATGAAAATGGAGAAACTTAATATATCTCCAACTAAAAGCAATCTTTTGTCTACAAAGAGTTCTCTGGAGCTGGCAGAAGAAGGTTATGAGCTGCTTGATAAGAAAAGAAATGTATTAATTAAGGAAATGATGGAAAGAATTGATGAAGCAAAAGAAATACAGTCTCAGATTAACCAGTATTTCTATAATGCCTATGAAGCTCTGCAGATTGTTGATATTACTCAGGGAATAAAAACAGTAGAGGAAATTGCAGCTGGAATTGATTTAATAGATAATCTAAAAATACGAACTTATAGTGTAATGGGGGTTGAAATACCAGAAGTGGAAGAATTATCACAGGAAATTTCTCCCCACTACAGTTTTTATAAAACTAATCTGGCATTAGATAGAGCCTATAAGAATTTTCAAAAAGTAGTTTATTTGATCAGCAGACTTGCTGAAATAGAAACTTCTGTCTACAGGCTTGCTACTTCAATCAAAAAGACTCAAAAAAGGGCCAATGCTTTAGAAAATATTTCGATTCCTCGTTATAAAAATACAGTTAAATTTATCGAAGATCGCCTGGAAGAAAAAGAAAGAGAAGAATTTTTCAGGATGAAATTACTCAAAGAAAAACTATAACTAAAAAACCTCTCTCTATTTTATTTCAGAGAGAGGTTTTGTGTTAAGCTTCTTCAGCTTCTGTAAAAAATTCAATTTCAGCCCATTCCATTTTGAGGAATCTTTTAATTACTATCAAAGCAACAATTATAAACGAGATAATTTCGGCAATCCAGACTCCTGCCACTCCATAATTGGAGACAACTATTAAGTAATAGGAAAGGGGGATAAAGATCAGCCAGAGTCTAATTATTGTGATGTACATAGCTCCTTTTGTATCTCCTGCACCTCTTAAAGCTCCAACCATAATTATTACAAAAGCTAAAAAGGCCTGGTTTAAAGCAACTATTTTTAATATTGGGGCAGAGTAATTAATTACCTGAGCTTCTGTTGTAAAAATTTTAAGAGCAAATACTGGGAAGATCAAATAAATTAAAGCAAGACCTGTTCCCAGCAGAGCACCCATTACTGCTGCTGTTAAACCGCTTTTTAGAGACTCATCTGCATTATCTTCACCCAGGTGTTTGCCAACTATTGTAGTTGCGGCAATCGCAATCCCTATGGCCGGCATAAATGAAAGTGATTCAATGTTTAGTAAGATTCTAAATGATGCCTCTGCTGTAGTGTCCAGTTTAGAAATAAAAATTCCATTAACAAAAAAGGCTACCTGCATAAAGAGCTGCTCAATACCGGCAGCATAACTTAAGTTAATAAGCGGTTTGAAGATTTTGGTGCTGATTTTCATCCAGGTGGGATGCAGTTTCAAAATACCTCTGCTGCTGACAAATAAGCTCAAATAAAGTGCTGCTGAGATAAAGCGGGCAAAGGCTGTAGAAATTGCAGCTCCAGCAATGCCTAATTCAGGAAAGATCCAGAATCCTGTAATTAAAATATAATTTCCTATTATATTTAAGATATTGGCAACTCCTGTGATATACATTGGAGTTTTAGTATCGCCAGCACCTCTTAACGAAGCGGCTGAAGCAAAAGAAATGAACATAAAGACCTGTCCTATAGCAATGTATTTTAGGTATGTTGTTCCATATGCTTTAACTACTGCTGTAATATCGTAGACATTTAAAATCAATTCTGCAAAAAAGAAAGTAAACGCTGTTATAATCAAACCTAAAATAATATTCAAAGTAAGGTTTTCGTTCATAATTTTATTCATTCTTTTTTTATTACCTTCACCATAACTTCTTGAGACCATAGCTGTGGCTCCAGCATTAAAGGCGGAAAAAACAAAAATTAAAGTAAAAATAATCTGATTGGCAAAACCAACTGCAGCCAGGGCTTCTTTACCAATGAAACGGCTGATCATTATCGTATCGGCCATTCCGACCAGTGTATTTAAAGACATCTCCAGCATGGCCGGTAAAGCAAGCATAAAAATAGTTTTTGCGCGTCTGCTGCTGTTTTTAGTTAATTCTAGTTTCATAATCTTTCATCCTTTGTTTATATTTATATATTTTTTGGATGTGAGAGGACATAAAGTTACCATCCATCTCTTATCTTAGCATATAATTTAAAAATATAAAAGAGTAATTATTAATTGAGCTTTTTGCTTTGTACAATTTTTTCTTAAAAAAGAATAAAAAATTTGCAGTAAATATCTCCAATAATAATTAAAACTCTTCATTTCAGACACATAA
>NZ_QBLR01000129.1:0-9357 GCF_003070835.1 Halanaerobium sp.
ATTAAATAATAATATTGGCGGGGTAAATAATTGGCTTTTAAAAAATATATTGCAGTTTAAGGTTATTCAATTTAGCCTCGTAAATCCATCCAGTTCTCTCTAGAGAGCTGGGTGGAATTTTATATAAAGGGTGATCAAGTTGGCATTAAAAGTTAAATTTTATTCGCTATTTAGAATTAATTTAAAAAGTGCGGGAACTGAATATGAATTAGATAAGGAAATTACAATGGCGGAATTGATTAAAAAATTGGATCAGGATTATGACGGCTATTTTACCCAAAAGCTGCTGGAGGAAGACCAGAGTATTTCCCCAGGAGCAATTATTATGGTCAATGGGAAAAATATTCTTCATTTAAAAAAGTTGAAAACTGCAGCTAGCAATCAGGATACAGTAACCTTATTCCCACCATCTGCAGGAGGGTAATTATGAGAGATTATTTAAAAAGACAGCAGAAGTTATTTTCGAAAAAACAGCAGCAGAAGCTGGAAAATTTAAAGATTATGATTGCTGGAACTGGGGGGCTGGGAACGAATCAGGCGCTGCAGCTGCAGCGGATTGGAGTTGCTAAAATATATCTTTATGATTATGATCGAGTGGAGATCTCCAATTTAAACCGTCAGCTTTGCTACGGGAAAAAGGATCTAGGTAGGCCAAAAGCAGAAGTCGCAGCTGAGTTTTTAAAACAGTTTGACTTAGAGACTGAGATAATTGTTAAAAATGAAAAAATATCGCTGGCAACTGAAATCCCGGCTGAAATAGATATTATTTTTGATGGGTTGGATAATTTTAAATCCCGTTTTATTCTGGATCAGCTTGCTTTAGAAAATGAGCTGCCATTTATCCATGCTGGAATTGAGGAGTTTTTTGCCCAAATTATGTTGGTTTTGCCGGAAAGCAGACTGCGCCTGAAGAATGTTTTCACTGGTTCGGAAAAAAAAGAAATCCCGGCTGTTTTTTCCCCGGCTGTAACGGTAACTGCTTCAATTCAGGTGCTGGAAGCTTTAAAATATCTACTTCAATTTGATGAATATTTAAATGAGCAGCTGCTTCATATTGACTTGCTGAGCAATCAGATGGAAATAATAGACTTAAAGTAGTTGAGTATCTTTCAGCTAAATGGATGACAAAAAAGTTTAGAGAAAAGGCTGCTTGTGATTTTAATACTTGATAAAAATAAAATTCTCTATTAACTTATTTTCAGGAGATGGTAATTATGCAGACAGAAAGATATCATTTCTTTCACAAAGGAAGAGAGAGAATGATAAGCTGGAGGGAAAGCTGATTGATATAGCATTTGTTTCGGCTGATCCCCGCCTGAAGAATACTTCTATCTGGCTGGAGGATATTTTATTTAATCTTCTTTCCTTTGAGGCTCAAAACTAAAAGGAGGTATTTAAAATAATGAAAAAAGTATTAGTGGTTTTGTTGGTTTTGGCTTTTAGTTTAGTTTTTGTTGGAAATAATGTTATGGCTGAGGAAGTTTCTGGTGAAATAATTGTTTTTCACGCAGGTTCTCTAAGTATTCCTTTTTCAGATATGGAAAAAGCTTTTGAAGAGAAACATCCTGAAGCTGATGTTATAAGAGAATCAGCTGGTAGTAGAACTACAGCCAGAAAAGTAACTGATTTAGGTAGACCGGCTGATATTGTTGCCTCAGCTGATTATACAGTTATTGAAAGTTTAATGATGCCTGATCATGCTGACTGGTATATGAATTTTGCCACAAATGAGATGTCTATTATGTATACTGAACATTCCAAGTATAAGGATGAAATCAATAGTGAAAACTGGTATAAAATTTTACTGCGTGAGGATGTCGAATATGGTCATTCTGATCCGGATGCAGATCCCTGTGGTTATAGAAGTCAATTAGTCTGGAAGCTTGCTGAATTACATTATGGTGAAGAAAATCTTTATAATAAATTAAGAAAAAACTGTCCACCAAAGAATGTAAGACCTAAAGAAACTGATTTACTTGCTTTATTAGAAGTAGGGGAGCTGGATTACATATTTATTTACCGTTCAGTGGCAAAACAACATGGAGCTCCTTTTGTAATTCTTCCGGATAAAATCAATCTCAAAACAAATAAATATGAGGAATTTTATGCAAAGGCCAGTTTTGAAATTTCTGGTCAGAAACCTGGAGAAACAATAACTAAAACCGGTAAACCAATGGTTTATGGGGTGACCATTCCTCACAATCCTCCTAATAGAGAAGGTGCAGTTGCCTTTATGAAATTTTTGGTCGGTCCAGAAGGTCAAAAAATAATGGAGAAAAATGGTCAGCCGGCTATTAATCCACCTGTAGTAAATGATATGAAAGCAATTCCGGAGGATTTAAAACCACTTGTTGAGGAAGAATAAATATGATTAAGAAATCATTTTTCCATTTCATGATCACAATATTATCTTTAATATTAATATTTTTCGTGCTTGCCCCAATTTTCAAACTAATTACTGGAAGCAGTGTAAGTATGCTTTTAGATACTATAAAGGAAAGAGAAGTATATAGTACAATTTTGAGAACTTTTAGAGCATCTTTAGTTGCTACTATAGTTTCAATATTTTTAGCAGTACCCCTGGCTTATTTTTTAGCCAGGGTAAATTTTAACGGAAAAGTTTTTGTTGAAGGAATTATGAATTTACCAGTAATAATTCCTCATACTGCTGCCGGTATAGCTTTACTTACTGTATTTGGTAATAGATTTTTTCTTGGGAAGTTTTTTAGTAATTTTGGTTTGAGTTTTGTTGGCGAATTTGCGGGGATTGTTATTGCTATGATGTTTGTTAGTATGCCTTTTCTTTTAAATGATGCAGTTGAGGGCTTTAGAGCAATAGACCCCAGGCTTGAAAGAGTTGCCAGAAGCCTTGGCGCTTCACCTGCTCAAACTTTTTTTAAAATTGCCCTTCCCCTTAATTTAAGTCATATAATTTCTGGTTCTCTTATGATGTGGGCCAGAGGCTTATCTGAATTTGGGGCGGTAGTTATTTTGGCCTATCATCCAATGAGTGCTTCTGTTTTAATTTATGAAAGATTTGCCTCATTTGGATTAAAATATTCGCGTCCAATAGCTGCTATAATGGTCTTAGCCAGTTTAATAGTTTTTATTGCTCTTCGTCTTGTTAATGCAAAAATGAGTTCTGTTGAAGATAGGACTGAGGGATAAAATGCTGAAATTAGAAAATATAAAAAAAGAATATGATGGTTTCAAGGTAGAAAATATAAATTTAGAGATTGATAATGGAGAATATTTTGTTATTCTGGGACCTACCGGGACAGGTAAAACTATTATCCTGGAAATAATAGCAGGTTTGATAAAAGAAGATAAAGGAACTATATTTTTTAAAAATAAAAATATTACAGATTATTCACCAGAAGAAAGAAAGGTGGGAATGGTGTATCAGGATTATATGCTTTTTCCCCATCTCAATGTTAAAAATAATATTATTTTTGGTTTAAAAACTTCTAATAATTATGGTGGAAATGAAATAGAGAATAAATTACAAAAGATGCTGAATCTATTTGGTATAGAAAAACTTTTATACAGGGATGTAAATACTTTAAGTGGGGGAGAAAAACAGAGGGTAGCTCTGGCCAGAGCTTTAATAACCTCACCTGATGTATTATTATTAGATGAACCGTTAAGTGCTGTTGACCCGTCCACCCGGGAAAAACTAATAAATGAATTAAAAAAAATTCATAATAAACTGGGGACAACTACTATTCATGTAACTCATGATTTTGTTGAAGCTCTAGCTTTAGCAGACAAAATAGCAGTTATGAATAATGGTCAGATTGAACAAAAAGGTGAAACTGATGAAATATTTCAAAAACCTGCTTCAAATTTTGTTGCAGAATTTGTTGGAGTTAAAAATATCTATAAGGCAAAAGCTACTGATGTAGAGAATGAAGTATTAATTAAGGGAAAGAACGAAGATCTTAAAATAACAATAATTGATAATATTGAGGATAAAGCAAATTTGACAATTAGACCGGAAGATATAATTATTTCTATTGAGACTTTTTCTTCTTCAGCTCGTAATACCTTTAAGGGGAAAGTTAAAATAATAAAAGATAGACTTAATTATTTGGAAATTATTGTAGATATAGGGGTAGATGTTGCTGTTCATATTACCAGACAGTCACTTAAAGAATTTGATTTAAAAAAGGGAAAAGAAGTTTATTTAACATTTAAAGCATCAGCTGTCCATGTTTATTAATTTAAAAGGGGGAATTTATTTGGATAAAATAATTGTTTCAGGTCAGTGCAGTAAAATTGGGAAAACTAAGTTTATTGAAGAAACAATAAATAATTTATGCGGTAAAATTTTTGCCCTTAAAGCTGCTGTCAGTGAAGATAAAGATGATATAATAATAAGTGTTGAGGAAGATCTAAAAAATAATGAAGAAAAAGATACAGGAAGATATCTTAAGGCAGGAGTAATTAAAGCGGCTTATTTAAAATCGAATCTTAATAATTTAGCTGAGGGAATTGATAAAATAGAGGAAAATATTGAAAAAGATTATGATTATAAAATTTATGAAGGAAATAATATAATTGATTTTATAAATCCCACTTTTGTTATTTTTCTAAAAAATGATAATCTGGAGAAAAAGTATTCAGCAGATAAAGCTTCCCGAAAAGCAGATATTATTATTGATTATAGTAACGGCAAAAAAGATATTATTTTTAACACTGAGAGTATAATTTGTTATAAAGCCCATCTTTTGGCAGATATTTTGGGAGTTAGTGTTGGTAGGATTGGTAAGCTATTAAATGAAGCAGATATAAAAATTAAAGGCTGTCAATTAGGATTATTTTAGTTAATGGAGGATGAAAATATGTCAGAATTTCTTGATTTAAATGAACTGGAAACTTTTTGGAATAAAATAAAACTTAATTTAAAAGATAAAAACCTTGAAAAAGAAAAGATAGCTTTGGAAGATAGTCTGGGAAGAATTTGTGGAGAAAAAATAAAAGCAAAAGAAAATCTTCCTCCTTTTAGTCGATCCACCGTAGATGGTTTTGCTATTAAAGCCGGAGATAGTGCAGGAGCTTCAGCTGTTTTACCAACTTATTTTGAAGTTATTGGAGAAGTTGAAATGGGTGAAGAGACTGACCTCGAAATTGGAGAAGGTGAAGCTGCAGCAATACCCACTGGTGGAATGCTTCCTAAAGGAGTAGATGCTGTTTTAATGGTAGAATATACTGAATATCTCGATGATAATACAATTGAAACTTCAAAAGCTGTTGCGGCTGGTGAAAATGTTGTGCTAAAAGGTGAGGATATAGAAAAAGGGAAAACTTTATTTGCTGATGGTCACAGAGTTAGACCTCGTGATATAGGGGCAATGGCCGGACTTGGGATTACTGAATTTGAAGTATATAAAAAGCCGAAAGTGGCCGTGATATCAACGGGAGATGAGCTTGTAGAGCCTGGTAAAAAAGCTGGCCCTGGGGAAATAAAAGATATTAATAGTTTTTCAATAACATCTTTACTCAGTTCTTATGGGGCCAAAACAAAAAGAGTTGGAATAGTAAAGGATGAGTTTGAATTATTAAAAAATTCAGTTGAAAATAATCTTGATTCAGATCTAGTTTTAATCTCTGGAGGTAGTTCAGTTGGTATAAAAGATATGACAATAAAAATACTTAATTCAATTGGAGAACCTGGAGTTTTACTTCACGGTTTGTCTATTAAACCTGGGAAACCGACCATTTTAGCAGTGATAGATGGGACTCCAGTTATTGGACTTCCCGGTCATCCTGCTTCAGCCTGGACAGTTACTAGAATTCTTCTTAAACCTATTATTCAGTTTTTGATTGGGGAAATTGAAGCTGAAGAGATAGGTAGAATTAATAAAAAAATAACTGAAAATAATTTTGATTATAGTTTTAAAGCTGAATTAACCAGAAATGTTGTTTCTGATAAAGGGAGAGAAGAATATATACCGGTTCGCTTATTTCGAGATAATGAAAAATTAAGGGCTGAACCAATATTAGGAAAATCAAGTCTTATTACAACTCTGGTGAGAGGTGATGCATTAATAAGGATTGATACCTATGAAGAAGGTAAAAATAAAGGTGAAATGGTAAAAGTAGAATTAATTGAGCCTGAAATATATTAAAAGAAGGGGTTTTCTATGCGGAAAATATATTTAGATAAAGTTTCATTAGATGAAGCTAAACAGAAGTTTTTTGGTAAATTTCATAATCTAAAGACAGAGGCAGAAGAAATAGAAGTTGAAAAAGCAGTTGGGAAAGTTAGTTCTGAAGCAGTTTATGCCAGACGTTCAGCTCCTAATTTTTATGCTTCTGCTATGGATGGTATAGCAGTAAAATCTGAAAATACTGCTGGAGCTAGTGAACGAAACCCTGTCCAATTTAAAAAAGATAAAGAAGCTGTATTTGTAGATACCGGTGATCCAGTGCCTTCTGATTTTGATGCAGTAATAAAAATTGAAAATGTAGTTGAAAATGATGACAGCACTTTTGAAATAAATAAAGGAGTAAGTCCCTGGCATAATATTCGAAGTATAGGAGAAAGTGTTGTAAAAGGAGAAATGATTATCCCTTCAAATCATAAAATAAGAGATTTTGATCTTGGTGCTTTAATTGAAGCAGGTATAAAAAAGGTAGCAGTTTATAAAAAACCAGCAGTAAAAATAATTCCAACAGGTAATGAATTAGTGAATGCTGATAGTGAACTTAAAAAAGGACAATTAGTGGAATTTAATTCAAAAATGATAAAATCATCAATTTTTAAATGGGGTGGCAGGGCAAAAACAACTGATATTATTCCAGATGATAAAAAAATGATCCAAAATAATATAAAAGAATCTGTTAAAAATAATGATATTACTATTGTTCTGGCTGGCTCTTCGGCAGGAAAAGAAGATTATACTTTAAATATTTTAGAAAACCTGGGAAGAGTTATAATTCATGGTGTAAATATTATGCCTGGAAAACCAGTTATACTGGCTGAAGTAAATAATAAACCGGTCATTGGTTTACCAGGTTATCCTCTTTCTGCTTTGCTTAATAATTATATTTTTATACGAAAATTGATTTATTCTTTACAGGGATTAAAAAGCCCTGAATTACCGGAAGTTGAAGCTAAAGTTAAAAGAAAAGTTCCTTCTGAAATTGGTCTGGAAGAATTTTTACGAGTTAGTTTAACTGAAATAAATAATGAAATTATTGCTGTTCCTAAAAAGAGGGGCTCAGCAGCCATGAAATCATTAGTTAAGGCAGATGGAATAATGCGTATTGCAGAGAACAAAGAGGGTTTAAGTAAAAATAATAAAGCGCCAGTTATTTTATTAGAAGATAAAGAAAATATAAAAAATAATCTTTCTTTAATTGGCAGTCATGATTTAAGTCTTGATCTTATTCAGGATGAAATTCAAAAAAGCATAAAAGATTTTTATTTAAATATTCAATCTGTAGGAAGTATGGCAGGTTTGATGGCTCTCAAACGTGGAGAATGTCAATTAGCAGGGGCTCATCTGCTTGATCCGGAGACTGGAAATTATAATTTAACTCATCTAAAAAGAATTTTTAAAGATAAAAAAATGGCTTTAATAACTCTTGTTGAAAGACAGCAGGGTTTTTATATTAAAAAAGGTAATCCCAAAAATATAAATTCTATTTCTGATTTATTAAGAAAAGATATTGCCTTTATTAACAGACAGAGGGGGGCAGGAACAAGAGTTTTGTTTGATTATCTTTTAAATAAAAGTGAAATAGAACCAGCAAAAATTAGTGGTTATGATCAGGAAGAGTTTACTCATATTGCAGCTGCGATTGCAGTTGGTAGAGGTAGTGCAGATGCAGCGCTTGGAATTAAAGCTGCTGCTAAAGCAGCTGAAGTAGATTTTATTCCAGTAACTGAAGAAAGATATGATTTAATATTATTTGAAGAAAATCTTCAGGATCCAAGAATTGAATATCTTATTTCTTTACTTAAAAAGAAAGAAATACAGAAAAAAATTGAAAAATTAGGTGGATATAAAACTGAAAAAACTGGCGAAATATCAATAGTTGGAAATAAATAAGATAGGATGATGATTAGATGGAAAAATTAGTAGATAATTGGGGTAGAATAATAAATTACCTGAGGATTTCTGTTACTGATAGATGTAATTTGCGCTGTAAATATTGTATGCCTGAAGAAGGTATAGAGACAAAAAGACATGAGGATATTTTAAGCTATGAGCAAATTGTTAAAATAGTTAAAATTGGTAAAGAAATGGGAATCAAAAATGTTAGAATTACAGGTGGGGAGCCTTTAGTTAGATTAAATCTGGTAGAATTAATATCTAAATTAAATGAATTAGATTTAAATGATATAAGTTTAACAACAAATGGAGTTTTACTTGCTGAAAAGGCAGTTGAATTAAAAAAAGCAGGCCTTGATAGAGTAAATATAAGTCTTGACTCTTTAGATAAAGATAAATATAAAGAAATTACTCGACGAGATCGGTATGAAAGTGTAATTGCTGGTATAGAAGCTGCCCTGAAATATAATTTTAAACCAGTAAAATTAAATATGGTTGTCATGAAAGGGATAAATGATGATGAACTTATAGAATTTGCTAAATTGAGTATTAATAAACCACTTCATGTTCGTTTCATAGAATATATGCCGCTGGGAAAAGATATAAATGGAGCAGAGTATTATGAAACAAAAAAAGTTAAAAAGAAAATTAAAAATGAGTTTAAACTTATAAAAACTGAAACTGAAGGAAGTGGACCGGCTAAATATTTTAAAATACCAGGGAGTGGAGGAAGTATAGGGTTTATAAGTCCGATGAGTGAGCATTTTTGTGCAGAATGCAATAGATTTCGCTTAACAGCTGATGGTAAATTTCGTCCCTGTCTTGCTCGTGATCTTGAAGTTGAGATTCAAAAAGATTTTAGTAGAAAAAGTATAATTAAAGCTTATCAAAAGGCTCTTTCTATTAAACCTATTAGTCATAATTTGGATTTTGCTGATAATGGTGAAAGAGATAGAACTATGTCACAGATTGGAGGTTAATAATGTCAGATAAATTCAATCATATTGATGAAAAAGGAAAAGTAAAAATGGTAGATGTAAGTAAAAAAGATATTACTGAAAGAAAAGTTATTGCAGTTGGAGAAGTGAAAATGAAAGCTTCAACTTTAAAAATGATAAAAAGAGGATATATTGTCTGTCTTGATCGACAGCAGCAGGTTGTTAATACACACACCGCTGACTTCAATTTCGATTGCAGTAATTTCAAATAAAGATGGAAGCTTAAAAAATCAATATTATAATCACCGACATTTATTTCATTTACAGCTGTTATAATTAACACCTCTTTTTAAAAG
>NZ_QBLR01000130.1:0-9341 GCF_003070835.1 Halanaerobium sp.
GCTGCAGAAGATTGATTCGATTTCTTTGGTGCTGCAGATGGCCCCCGGCTACAAGGAATTATATAAATATTACCTGATGCTTTTAAAGGGGCTTTCTCTCAATGGAGATATCTTCAGGCTTTCAATTAAGGAGCTCTGGCAGCTCTATGAATACTGGACCTTTCTCAAGTTAAATAGCCTGCTCCAGGATAAATATAAGCTGGTCAAAAACAATATCATTGACTTAGATTACAGCGGGATTAATGTCACCCTCTCACAGGGAGCCTCAGCAGAGGTTGAATATCAGAATCCAATTACCGGTGAGAAGTTTACTTTAAGCTACAATACTTCCAGTGGAGATGGGATTACCACCAATCAGAAGCCGGATAATATTTTATCCTTAAGCAAAAATGATTCTGAGCATCAGTATAAATTTATCTTTGATGCTAAATACAGGCTCAATAATGCAGAAGAGGGCACCAGATATGGAGAGAAATATGATCAGATTCCTGGCCCGGAAGAATCAGATATCAATACCATGCACCGCTACCGGGATGCAGTGGCAGCAGAAATGGGGGAAGATTACCGGCGGACAATGGTCGGAGCCTATGTGCTTTTTCCTTATCATGATAAAGAAAAAAGATTCAAAGAACATAAATTCTACCAGAGTATCGATCGAGTCAATATTGGAGCTTTTCCCTTTTTACCAGGCAGCACAGAACTTTTAGCCGATTTTTTAGAAAATATTATTGACGAATCAGCTCAGAGCAACTTTAAGCGGAACCTGCTGCCGGCTGCAGCTGATGAATTTAGACCTGAGGTAGAATTTAAGGTTGACCTGCTGCTTGGATCACTAAGCAGCAAAAAGCAGCTGCAGTATCTGCTGGACAATAATCTTTATTATCTACCACTAAAGCAGTCAGTTTTAAATTATAATTTAGAATACATAGCTATCTTTCAGAGTAAAAGAAAATTTGGCGAAGAGAGTGGAGTCCGCTATTACGGCCGGATTAAGAATAGAAAAATTGTCAAAAGAGAAACGATTGACTTTCCCTCCAGCAGCAGAAAAACTGATCGGAACTATCTGCTCTTTGAAGTTGAAAGCTGGCAGCAGCTCGGCAAAAAAATTAAATCAGAGGGCTATGGAGTCAGCGGCAGCCACATTTATTCCAACCTGATGCTGCTCAAAAAAGCTGATACCCTGCCTGAACTTAGCATCCGCTCCTTAAAAGAGTGGCGGCTCTGGCTGGAGTTAAAGCGGCTCAAAAAAGAGATTAGGCTAAATTTAGAAAACAATAATCTTGATCAGAATCAAGAAATTGCAGGTTTTAAGGTAGGAGAAGTTGAGATTAAGTTTAAAAGTAATAAACTGATAGCTGAAATGAAAGATGAGCAGTTTGAATTCTTTCAATCAGAGTTTCTGCAGAATCCAAGAGCTGTTTTAAATAAGATTATGGGACTTTTTGAGGCAGAAGAAAATAGTTAAGAGCTGAAATATTTGACTTTACTTTAATAATCTATTTTAAATTTTGGGGAGGTAATAGTTGGCTTATGAACAATTTGAAAATTAAAGAAGTAAGTATAGATGATTTAAAAGAGCTCAAGAATATCTGTGAAAAGACATTTTACCAGACTTTTTCTAACCAAAATACAGAAGAGGATATGGAAAATTATTTAAAAAATAATTTCTCCCTGCAAAAATTAGAATCTGAAATAAAAGATAATTATTCAAAATATTATTTAGTTCAGGTTGAAGGAGAAACAGCTGCCTATATGAAAGTTAATTTCGATCAGGCTCAGACAGAATCCGGCTATGAAAACACTCTTGAGATTCAGAGGATTTATGTGCTGCAAAAGTATCAGGGACAGCATATCGGCCAGCTGCTGATGGATAGAGCTCAAGAGACTGCTGAAACTAACAGTCTAGACTATCTCTGGCTTGGAGTCTGGGAGGAAAATGAGAAAGCGATAGGATTTTATGAGAAGCAGGGTTTTGAAAAATTTGACTCCCATATTTTCAAACTTGGAGAAGATGAACAGACTGATATTTTAATGAGATTGCCGCTGCATAATTAGTTCAGAATAAAAATTTGAATTCGGGTGTTTTTAAATGAATAAAACTAAACTTTCAAAAACCGTCTCTTATATCTTGCGCCACCATCCAGAAGACTTTGACTTAAAACTCAATCCAGATGCTTCAGTTAAAACTGATCAGCTTCTGCAGGCACTAAAAGGAAAGTTTAAAGATCTCACAAAAGCTGATTTAATTCAGCTGGTCAAAAATGATTCCAAAGGCCGCTTCAGCTTTTTAGAGGATAGAAAAAGAATCAGAGCCAACTACGGCCACAGTATTGAGGGAGTTAATCCCGACTATCAGGCAGTTAAACCACCGGAATTTCTCTACCACGGAACAAGACCGGAGGTTAAAGAAAAAATACTGACCACCGGACTGAAGCCGATGGGCAGAAATTATGTTCACTTAAGTCTTGGCGTTAAAGAAGCTGAAAAGGTTGCTCGACGGAGAACCAATCAGCCGTTGATATTAAAAATAGAAGCCTTAAGAGCTTTTCGCGGAGGACAGAACTTTTATAAAACTGCAGAAAATATTTATTTAACAGATCAGCTTTCTGCAGATTATTTATCATTATTAAAAAAGTAGAGGAAATGATAAAATGATAAAAAATCTATTAGTTTTACCAAACCAGCTTTTTAGTCAGATTAAAATTATGGAGATAGAAAATATCATTCTCTATGAAGCAGAAGAGTATTTTACAAAATACAACTACAACCAGAAAAAACTGCTGCTCCACCGAGCTTCAATGCAGAACTTTTATCAGGAGCTGAAAGGAGAAAGTAAAGCTGAACTCAGCTATTTTGAATATAAAACTGATCTGAAAGAAATTATAACTGAACTTAAGAGTCTGACAGTCTTTGACCCAGTCAATAAAGGGCTGAAAAGTAGAATTAAAGAGATTACAGCTGCAGCAGGAATTGAACTCAAAATTTTGGAGAGCCCCAACTTTTTGACTTCCAGAGAGCAGAATGCTGAATTTTTTAAGGACCATGATTTTTTCCAGCACCAGTACTATCAGATGCAGCGGAAGAGACTTAAGATCCTGGTCGATTCCAGTGGGAAACCGGAGGGCGGCAAATGGAGCTATGATTCTAAAAACAGAAAGAAGTTTTCTCAGGAGATTGAGATTCCTGCCCTGCCTGAATTTGATAACAGCGAGCTTAAGGCAGCTAAAAAATATGTTGAGCAAAATTTTGGCGATAACCCAGGAGACCTTAACAATTTCTTTTATCCGGTGAGCAGAAAAGGGGCAGAGGAACTTTTAGCTGATTTTATTCAGAATAAATTAAAGCACTTTGGTAAGTATCAGGATGCCTTTGAAAAAGATATTGTAGTTGGTTTTCATTCTTTGATTTCAGCGAGTTTAAATATCGGACTTTTAAATCCTAAGGAAGTTATAGAGGCTGTACTCGAATACTATCAAAATAGCGAAATAGAGCTTGCCTCAGTGGAAGGGTTTATCAGGCAGATAATCGGCTGGCGGGAATATGTGAGAGCACTTTATGATTTAGAGTCGGAAGCTATGGAAAAAAGTGACTTTTTTAAGCACCGGCGTGATTTTCCGGAGCAGTTTTATCAGGCTGAATCAGGAATTGAAGTCCTGGATGATTCAATTAAAAAAGCAGTGGATTATGCCTATACCCATCACATTGAGCGCTTAATGGTGCTCGGGAATTTCTTTCTGCTTTCTGAACTGGATCAGCATCAGGTTTTTAAGTGGTTTATGGAAATGTTTATCGATGCCTATGAATGGGTTATGTCTGCCAACATCTACGGTATGAGTCAGTATTCGTATCCCGAGATGATGACCAAACCCTATATTTCATCCAGCAATTATATTCAAAAAATGAGTCACTACAAAACCGGCAAGTGGGCGGAGATCTGGGATGGGCTTTACTGGCGCTTTCTGGATAAAAACAGGGATAAATTTGCAGATAATCCGCGGATGTCATTGATGCTTTCAATTTTAGACAGAATGGATGCCGATAAACTGCAGAAGCACAGAGAAACGGCTGCAGAATATCTGACAGCTTTAAAATAGTTTTTCTCATGATTTTAATTAAGAGAGCCAGCAGCAAATTTATTAAATTTATAAATGATAAAAATAGAAAAATTTTTAGGAGTGTGTATAATTGATCTATTTACTTTTAGCCGTCTTATGTAGTTCTTCAATAGCCTTAATTTTTAAATTCAGTGAATCCAATAATCTAAACAGATACATAATCACCTCAGCCAATTATTTTACGGCGGCTGCAGTTTCTCTGGTTTTAATTTTTAATCAGGGAATTAAGTTTTTCGACTTTAATCAGAGTGACTTCAGTGCCAATTTCAGCCGGGTAATCTTTAAGGGACAGGGAATATTTTCTGCTCAGTCCAGCCAGCAGTGGGCAACAGTGGTTGGTTTGATTGCCGGAATCTTTTTCTTTACATCTTTTATCTACTATCAAAAGAGTGTGCGCGAAAATGGAGCCAGCCTGGCTGGAACCTTCGGCAAACTGGGAATTTTAATTCCGATGCTCTTTGCAATAATTATCTGGCAGGAGTACCCGGAGGACCTGCAGTGGCTTGGAATTCTGCTGGCCATTACTTCAATTGTTCTGGTCAATTTTCCCTTTAATAAAAACTGGAGGCAGGCGCTGAGACTGAATTTGATTTTTCTCTTTATCTATGGGGGAATTGCAGAGTTCAGCAATAAGATTTTTCAAAAATATGCCCTGGTCGACTACAAGGTCTTATTTTTATTCTGGGTTTTCTTTTCTGCCTTTTTGATCAGCTTTTTCTACAGTGTGAAGAAGGTTGGCCGCCTGCCCAAAAAGTCTGAACTGCTGACCGGATTTGCAGTCGGGATTCCCAATTTATTTTCTTCCTTCTTTTTGATCAGTGCTTTAAATTATCTTAAAACGGCAGTTGTCTTTCCAATTTTCAGTGCCGGAAGCATCGTCTTAATCACGGCAGCCGGTTACCTCTTTTTCGGGGAAAAATTAAAGACTAAAGAGTGGGCTTCGATTGTAATGACAGTGGTGGCCCTAATCTTAATTAATATCTAATTAAACTGAATCAAAATAAGATAATTTCTTAATTGAAGGAGTAAATATGGAGAAATTTAAAAAGAGAACTTTTAATAGTTTCAGAGAATTTGTTGAGGAATTTAAATTTATTATAGAAAATAGGGAGCGGATAAAAAAATTAGAAGCAGGAGAGCTAATTGATGCTGAATTCAGGCAGAGATTGATGATGGCGGTGACTGAAGTCAACGGCTGCCGCTACTGCTCCTATTATCATTCAAAACTAGCATTAAAGGCTGGCATCAGTCAAAAAGAACTAGATTCTCTGCTTTCAGGTGAGCTGAATGACTGTCCGGAAGATCAGATTTTAGCCCTGGTCTATGCTCAGCACTGGACAGAAAATAAGGGTCAGCCAGACCAGGAAATGATAAATAGAGTTAAATCTGAATATGGATCAGATCAATTTGCAGCTATAAACCTGGCGGTCAGAATGATTAATTTCGGAAATCTGTCAGGAAATAGTTTTGATTATTTTCTCTATAAATTTAGTTTTGGTCTGCTGGGTCAGAATTGATTGCTGATCATAAAATTATAGTTTCAGAATATAATGGTGAAAAATATTATCTGCGTAAATAGTAGTTGATCTTAAGGAAGTTGGAGTGGGACTGGAGCTTAATTATTAAAATAAAGTTGTCTGTGCTATAATTAAATTAATAGATATAAACAGAAGGGAGCGGGATAATGCTTAAATCAATATTTAACGCTTTTATTTCAAACAAAGCTGGCAAACTATATTTAGCCTCAATACTTATTTTGATCATTTCTAACATAATAATTAGTGCAAATAGTAATTTATATCTCATCGGCACAATTTCTGTACTTTTATATGTCACTGCACTGATCTACTATTCCAGGCAGATGGAAACAAATATCTGGGTAACTGTCCTTTTAGTTGCTTTAACTTTAGTGCCTTTTGGAATCTGGATGACTTTAATCTATTTTGCCCGCAAAAACTATTATCTAACTCAATCAGAGGATTGATATTATGCTGACAATCAAATGTGCTAAATGCAAAACCAAACTTTTTAAATATAAAAAAATTGGCCAGGGCAGAGTTCTCCGCTGCTGGAAATCAAAAATCACAAGGCTTTATGATGGAAAAGTTAAAGGGAAAAACTTTGTCTGTGAAAATTGCGGTAATATCATTGCAGAAATCAAAGATGACCGCCTGGAGATGAATAGTGATGCCTTTACTTACAGCGGTACAAAAATCAAAAAATAATTTTAATATTAGTTTTTAATTCAATTGTTTTAAAACCAGGCCGGGGATTTTCCCGGCCTTAATATTTTTACAGGGAAATTTAAATTAATCAAGAATTATATATAATAGAAATCAATAATTTTTAAAATGAAGATTAGTGGGCTTCTCCATCTATATGCAGCTGAAGATGTTTAAAATCTTCCTCTTCCAGCCAGCCGTGATTTGCATCAGCTTTAGTATCTAAATCTTTCATATATGGTTTAATATCCAAAAGAGGAGTGCCGTCAAAAGCATCAAGGCTGGAGATATAGATCCTGTTGGCTTCAATTTTAAGCAGCTCTACTACACTGAGGCCGATAGAATTGATTCTGTTGGGTGATCTGGTGGCAAAGAGCCCGATTTCTTTGTTTGACCAGGGAGTTTTAACAGTTAAATCAGTTTGCTCCTGACCCTGATCAAGATAGTAGAGCAGATAAATGTATTTAAGGGTTTCGAGATCTTTAAGACCTTCTAAATACTTTTCATCTAATTCTATAAAAAATTCTTTTCCCTCAGTAGTTTGGGGAGGCTGAAATGGTGCATCATTGTTTTTATATGGGGTATGAATGGTACCTATAGATTTCAATTCCATAATTACATCCTTTCTTATTTATCCAACTTTCTTATTTATCCAAAATTTTTTAGAATAATACTACAAGCAAGTATATTATTAAAATGCTTTAAAGTCAAAAAGGAGAGTCATTACTTGAAATATTTTCAAAAGATATTAGAGGAAATTAGAAAATATAAGCCGGCCAGTCAGGCAGAGAAAAGATATAAAAGTCAGATTATAAATTTTTTAATCAATAATAAAGATAATTATTTGAGAACTAATCCAAAAGGACATTTAACAGCTTCTGCCTGGATAATCAATCAGCAGGGAGATAAAGTTTTACTCCACCATCACCAGAAACTGGATAAATGGATTCAGCTCGGTGGACATTTAGAAAAAAGAGAATTAATTCAAACAGCAGCTTTAAGAGAAGCTGCAGAAGAATCAGGTTTAAATTCTCTTTCACTGGTCGATCAGAAAATATTTGATCTTGATGTTCACAGAATACCTGCTGCAAAAAATGAGGCTGAACATTTTCACTATGACCTAAGATTATTACTAAAAGCAGATGCTGAGGAAGAATTAGAAAAAAGCAGCGAATCTAAAAATTTAAAGTGGATTGATCTAAATCGAGTTGCTAATTATGTCAGGGAAGAATCTGTATTAAGAATGCTCAGAAAAACTGAAGAATTAAGGAGATGACAATGGAAGTAAATAAAATAGCAGAAGTTAGAAGCAAATATAAAGAACCGGTCGGTTCGGATGAGATGAGAAAAACAAAAAGTGTTATTGAAGTTGAAGCAGAATATGTGGATGGTCTTGACAAAATAGAGGGTTATGAGTATCTGCAGATCCTTTTCTATTTTCATAAATCAGAAGGTTATGATTTAATCAGCAAAAGAAGGAAGGGGCCGGAGAGAGGCCTTTTTACCTCCAGGAGTCCCCGCAGACCGAGCCCAATTGGAATTACAACTGTTGAATTATTAAAAAGAGAGGGCAATAAACTGCATGTCTATGGGCTTGATGCAATAGACGGAACACCAGTGATTGATATCAAACCCTATGCTTCTTTTATGGACCAGCCTACACTGTCTCTGCAGAAAAAAACACCGCGCTATCAGATTAATAAATTGATCAAATATCAGAATCTCAATGATCTGCTGCTTAAGGCGGGAGAACTGCACGGCCACTACTGTCCCTATCTTGCCCTGGGAGTGCTGGCTGCTGCAGATGCATTAAAAAGACTTGGAGCGGATAATGATGGAATGGAGGATCTGCTGGCTGTGGTAGAAACCAACAGCTGCTTTAGTGACGGCATCCAATATACTGCCGGCACTACCTTTGGCAATAACTCACTTATCTATCGTGATTTTGGTAAAACAGCAGTCACCTTTGTCAAAAGAGGTGATTCAACTGATAATCTGAGATATTACCTCAAGGATTCTAATTTTATTGAGCGTGAATATCCTAAAGCAGCTGAATTATTTAAAAAAGTTATAGCAGATAGAAATGGAAGTCAGGCAGAAGAAAAAAAGATGAAGGAAGTCTGGCAGGAGATAGCTTTTGAGATAATTGAAGCTGATATTGATAAATTCTTTAAGATTGAAGAAAATCTAAAAATTGAGCTGCCTGATTATGCACCTATTTTTGCTGATGCTGAGTGCAGTAAATGTGGAGAGAAATTAATGGCTGCCAAAGCTGTTCAAAAAGATGACAAAGTTTTGTGTAGAGAATGTGCAGAGAGCAGTTATTATCAGCTTGACGGCAGCGGCATAGTGGAACAAATATAGAAATTATGAATGAATATGTAAAGATATTTTCAATTAATTATTAATTCTGGAGGGGTTATTTTGTCTGTATTAGGTAGGAATGATATTTGTCCATGCGGAAGTGGTGAAAAATACAAAAAGTGTTGTCTTGATAAAAAAGATAAATTTAATTTTGAAAATCCTAAGAAGAGTATTTTTCCAGAAGATGTGGAAAAATTAGATACTCAAACAATTATTTCAAGGCTAAAATTTTATGGTATTGATTTTGAAATCAAAAAATTCAAAGAAAATGCTAAAAATTATCATTCTGCTTCAAAATTGTCAGATGATTGGTATAATGAGTATCATATTAATGCTTCAGGTCGGGAAGGGGACTTTATCTGGGTAGCTGCCTGGATATTGTGGAATCGACTTATTGATAATAGAAAATGTGATGAGCAGTTGGATCAGAAAATTTATATAGGATATGAATTATTTAGGGAAAATAATTTTAAGGAAGGTTGTGATGTCTTACTTGAGGTTTGGGAGAGCTTCAAAAATAGAATAAAGAATAATAAATTCAACAAATTAAAAGATTTAGATAAGAATTTTAATAGTGATTTTTATCTTACAGAATTGGTAAATGAACTATTAATGAAGTTAGATATCTTATCTTATAAAG
>NZ_QBLR01000131.1:0-9290 GCF_003070835.1 Halanaerobium sp.
ATCTGCTTCAACAACTTCTGAACTAAAAACCTCCCCAATACACTGATGACCAAGGCAGACTCCTAAAATATCAATTTTATCCTTAAAATACTCGATCAGTTCTTTCGAAATCCCAGCATCATCAGGCCGACCGGGACCAGGTGAAATTATAATTTTATCTGGGGCCATAATTGCTACATCCTCAACACTCAACTTATCATTGCGCAGTACCCTGACCTGGTCAAATTCTTCCAGCAGGTGGACTAAATTATAGGTGAAGGAATCATAATTATCAATTACTAAAATCACGGATACCATCCTCTCTTACCACTTCCAGAGCATCAAATAGAGCCCGCCCTTTGCTAAGTGTCTCCTGATATTCTTTGATCGGATCCGAATCAGCAACAATTCCAGCTCCAACCTGTAAGTTAAGCCTGCCTTCGACTAAAGAAAAAGTCCTGATAGTAATACAGCTGTCTAAATTACCATTAAAACTCAAATATGCTACTGTACCTGCATAAACTCCCCGCGCTTCTTTTTCCAGCCCGTCAATCAGCTCAATCGCCTTAATTTTCGGAGCTCCAGACACTGTACCGGCTGGGAAAACTGCCTTTAAAACATCGAGACTGTCCAGCCCATCTCTAAGATTAGCTTCCACCTGGGAAACAATGTGCATCACCTTTGAATAAAACTCAACTTCCATCAACTCTGTCACTTCAACGCTGCCTGGAGCAGCAATCCTACTTAAATCATTGCGGCCCAGATCCAGAAGCATTGTATGCTCAGCTTTTTCTTTTTCATCACTTAAGAGATCCATTTTTAATTCCTGGTCTTCTTTGCTGTTTCTGCCCCTCTGTCTGGTACCTGCCAGCGGTCTGGTCATTACTCTCTCTCCCCTTACTCTAACAAGCACCTCCGGTGAAGAACCAATAATCCTGATTTCGGGAAAATTAAGGTAGAAAGAATAAGGGGAAGGATTTACTGATCTTAAAGCCCGGTAAATCTTAAATAGCGGCAGATCATTTTCTATTGAAAATTTCTGTGATAGCACTATTTGAAAAATATCTCCTGCCTTAATATGTTCTTTTGCCTTTTCCACCATTTTTTTATATTCTCTTTTGGTGGTATTTGACTTTAATTTTTTGTTCTGAGTTGAATCTAAATTAACTGCTGCCGGCTTTAATTTCGAATTATTGTTTTCAATCTCAGATTTTACTTTTTCAATTTCTCCTTTAGCCTCCAGATAAATTTCTTCTTTTTTCTCCGCGCTTAAATCCTCATCTATTTTAATATTATTAATAATTTTAACCGTATTGTGCAGATGATCATAGGCAATTATAATTTTGCTCATCACCAGCAAACTCAGTGGAGTATTGTCTTTTTTTAATTCTTTATCTGCTTCCAGATGATAAATATCCTCCCACTTTTCTATCATTTCATAGTTGAAATAGCCGACAAAACCTCCGGAAAAAGGAGGTAGTTTTTCATTTTCATAAACTTTAAGTTCAGCCAGCTGCTGCTGTAGATAGGGTACTATCTCCTGCCCGGATAATTTTTCTTTTTTGCCCTCTCTAATCACTTCTAAATAATTATCATAATTTTTAAGCACAGCCGCCGGTTTTAAACCGATAAAAGAATAGCGGTCATTTTCCGAGCTCTCTAAAAGATAGGTATAATCTTTTGCTAGAGCTAGTTTTTTATATAAAGAGATTGGAGTCTCAATATCTGCAATAAACTCATCATAAATTGGAATCAGATTGTATTCTGCTGTTAATTCTAAAAATTCATTTTTGCTTTTCATCTCTCTCCTCCTTTAACTTTTTCAGTCTTTAGCCTTAAAACCAGAAAACGGCCAGAGCTTGGTTAAAAGCCTGACCGTAGTTAATATTAGTAAGAGATATTAAAAGTAAATTTTTTTAAAGTTTTAGTTAATTCCGCTTTTAAATTTAAGAACAGCTAAGCTTCAGTTATAAAGTTAAATTAATCTATCTTCCCGATGACAGCATCCTGCTGTCCGGTCAGTTCAGAGCCTCCTGCCCTGAAGATTAATTTAACTTAGCCTTTATCAAGCTGTTCTAATAAATTTAAAAAGTCACGGCACTAAAATTTAAAAATTTACTTTTAATTATTCATAGCTAATTTTAATAATTAAACAAAAAAACCACATTTATATATAGATATAAACCTGGCCCATTAATTACACATATTTGCTCTGCTAATCTAATCTCTAACTCTTCTCTACTAATCTGGGCTTTTCTCATCTCGAATTTTTTTAATTATAACTGAATTCTCTAAATAAGTCAAGAAAAATAATTTCAATTTTACTACGGATACTTTAATCTCATTAATAAAACAGCATTTAAATTAACCCAGCGAAACGTCTAAAAACATCATAACTGCAAACCCCAACATTAAACCTGTTGTAGCTAAATGACTGTTACCTTCTGAATTAGCTTCGGGTATTAATTCTTCTCCAACTACAAAAATCATTGCACCTGCAGCAAAAGCTAAAGCATAAGGAAGTATAGGTCTCATATAATAAACTGCTGCTGCACCTAAAACACCCGCTATAGGTTCGACAGCTCCTGAAAACTGGCCATACATAAAACTTTTCTTTGCAGAAAGACCTTCTCTTTTTAAAGGAATAGATACAGCTGCACCTTCAGGAAAGTTCTGCAGCCCAATCCCCACTGCCAGTGCAACAGCACCAGCGATAGTAGCAGACGGAATACCTGCTGCAACTGCTCCAAAAGCTACTCCAACCGCCAGTCCTTCCGGAAAATTATGTAAAGTCACTGCAAGAACCAGGAGAACACTTCGCTGCCAGTTAGTTTTAATTCCCTCAGGTTCACTTTGAGCTAAAGCGGGATGTAAATGAGGCAAAACCATATCAACCAGACGTAAAAACACTCCTCCCATTAAAAAACCAATTACAGCGGGAATCCAGCCTGCTACTCCCTGATTTTCGGAAATTTCTATTGCAGGAGCAAGTAAAGACCAAAAACTGGCTGCTATCATTATTCCAGCAGCAAAGCCGAGCATACTGTCAAGAAGTCTGCGATCAACATCTTTAAAAAAGAAAACCACTGCTGCCCCCAGAGCTGTAACAAACCAGGTAAATAATGTTGCCAGCAAAGCCTGGATTATGGGTGAAAAATCAATCAAAAAATCAATAATCATTTTATAGCCTCCTCTATATTTTATAATAATTAACACTTTCAAAATTTAACCATAATTCTTTTCTTATCTTATATCATACTATAAATAAACGATTGTTTAAAGCTTAATATATTTTAAAGTTTAAAATTATTAAATGTAAAATGACAACATCATTTCCCCCTCTTTTTTGTTATTATAATACTTAGATTGAAGTTGACTCTAAAAACACATTCTGACTAACATATTAACCGATAAGTTTTAATTTTATAGTAAAATTCTAAAGGAGGAATTGTTTATGAAAACCTTAGTAACCGGTGCAACTGGAAAACTTGGTTCTAAAATAATTAATTTTTTAATGGAAGAAGTCCCGACTGAACAGCTGGCAGTAAGTGTGCGGGATCCCGCTAAAGCAGAGGGTCTTAAAAATAAGGGAGTTGATGTACGTCAGGGAGATTTTGATCAGCCAGAAACGCTAACTACAGCTTTTAAAAACATAGACAAAATTCTGATCATATCAACTACTGGTGATAATGAAACAAGAATTAGGCAGCACAAAAATGCAGTCCAGGCGGCAGAAGAAGCCGGAGTCAATTTTATTGCCTATACCAGCCTGGCAGATGCAGAAAACAGTTCTTTATTTCTGGCACCTGTCCACAGAAAAACTGAAAAAGCAATCAAAGAGACAGGGATTCCCTATTCTTTTTTACGCAATAACTGGTATCTGCGCAATGAAATCCCCAGTATTAAAGCTGCAATGGCAGGTCAACCCTGGGTAACAGCTGCTGAAGACGGAAAAGTTGGCTGGGCCCTGCAAAAAGATTATGCCGCAGCTGCCGCTAAAGTTTTATCTGAATCGGGCCATGAAAATACTATTTATGAACTTTCCGCTCAACCGCTTACTCAATCAGAACTGGTATCAGCTGTAGAAGAAGTGATCGATCAGGAAATTCCAATTAAAAAAGTCAGTGATGAAGAATATAAACAGATAATGAAGGAAAGTGGAATGCCCGAATCTGCTCTGCCAATGGTAGTCGCAATCCAGAAGGGGATTAGAGACGGTGCTCTTAATGTGGAAAGTGATGATTTTGAGAAACTGCTGGGACGCCCTGCAACACCGATTAAAAAATCTTTAAAAGAATTACTGCAGGAAGTCGATTTAATTTAATTCAGATTAAAATATCCAGATGATAGAGTAGGGCGACCACTTAAATGGCTGCCCCCTCATCAAACCGCACGTGCCTTATTAAGGCATACGGCTTACCAACGTGTTTTGATTTGAATTTATATTTTCGCTAATCTCTGTGCATATTTTATTTGACGGACTCTTTTATCGGTATAATAATTCTGACCCTTTTCTCGTGTCCTTTCTACCTTGCGCCTGTTCTTTTTCCTGTTCTTTTCTTTCAGATATTTAATATAATCTTCTATGGTATGACCATATTGATAATTATAATATAACCAGAAAGCAGGAATTAAACCAACCTTTGCAAAGTATTCATTATTCCACTTATTTGACATTGCCCATCCTTTTCTCTGGCCGGGATGGTCATGTATCATTGCTACTCTAAGTCTTCTTCTGATATATCCATCAATTGCTAATAATTCATTGCTGAAAACATTTATATAGCAGTTGCTTTTCTGGCCATAACTTTCATTGGCATTGATAGCTTTATACAAATTTAGAAAATAATTTATCTTGCCTCTGATTACTGGATTAACTCGTTTGAGCCATGATTTGACATTTAAGGTTAGAGTCTTTCCGGTTTTGGCTTTAATACTTTCTTTAAATTTCTGCCAGCTTGATTCTTTAGGTTTGGCTATAAAATATGCTTTGCCATCTCTTTTACGATTTCTCCAGTGCTCAAAAGTATAACCCAGAAAGTCAAAGTCATCATCATTAAAATCAACAACTTTCGTCTTTTCCTCTGATATTTCCAGACCTAACTCATCCAACTTTTCTTTAACTATCTGAATAGCCTTTTTAATATCCTCTTTACTTTTTGCAAACACCAGAAAATCATCGGCATATCTGACAAATCTTATTCCATGTTCCTCTAAAACCCAATCAAGTTCATTTAGATAAGTATTGGCAAGAATTGGCGAAATGACGCCGCCCTGAGGAGTGCCGGAGCTTACATCATGATATTTTCCTTCTTCCATGTAACCTGCTTTTAACCATTTCCATATCATATCCAGCACTGTACCATCTGCTATATATTTATTTAATGTTTTCATTAACTTTTTATGTGGTATATTATCAAAGAATCCTTTGATATCACAATCATATACATAGTTATACCCTGTTTCTATATGCCAGAGAATTAGTTGTAGAGCTCTCTGTACACCTCTGCCAGGTCGGTAACCACAGGACCATTTATGGAAGACTTCTTCTTCAAATTTAGGCTGAATTACATTTACTACAGCCTGCTGAACTATCCTGTCTTCAATAGTTGGTATTCCAAGCGGTCTTACTTTACCATTTTTCTTTGGTATATACTGACGTCTTACCGGTGATGGTTTGTACTCTTTCTCCCTTAATTTATCCAGCAGATTATTTAATTTCTTTCCTGACTGCTTTCCAAATGATTTTAGGGTTTCACCGTCAATTCCACCTGCACCTTTATTGGCCTTTACTTTCTCCCAGGCTTCTTTTAACCGTTTCTCATTCAGTATCTGTCCGTAAATACTATGCCACTTTAATTTTCTTTCTTTATTCTTTAACTCTTTCAAATCTTATTCCACTCCCTGTTTTGCACACATCCAGCTCGTTTATACTATATTCAGTATCGTCACTGTTTTCATTATGCATTATTTAAGTGTGAATTCACTCAGGTCGCACTCCCTTCCGTTCAGAAAATGTTTGGTCATTTTCTTACTTCCGTACTATGGAGGCGTCTGACTTCTCTATCCGTGTTAACAATTTCGGCCTAACCTTATATGTCTTCACCCATTTCTGGTAGGATAGAGATCTCACGGGGTTGTTGCACTTTCCTTCTAAACATGCCCTGCACCTTCACCTGATAAACTTTCGATATTCGTCCGGATTCTTTGAATATCAAATACTCATATTTTGAGTAGATTTCCCATTATTTTCGGATGGTCATCAATTTATCCTGCCGCTCGTACTTTACGCATTTCTGCATTAGGGCCTGTTTATCCACCTGCGGGCTTCTCAGTTTACCGCGTCCCCTTCAGACAGCACTTCACAGCGCTGCCCTGGACCAGGCTTCCCGGGCTATACCGGCATCCCCGGGGAAGGACTTTCACCTTCGAGAAAATTATTCTTCCGGACTCTCGATTCGTTTCTACCTTCAAGGTAACGTAATCGCTGTCCTTAACAATTAATTCATGTACATCTTACATAAGTGCGACTGCCCGTCGCACAAAATTAAGGGCCCGGCTTTTTTCCGGACCCTTTTCTATATTTATAACTAAAATTAAATTTTAAAATAACAATAAACTAATCGCCATTACTCCCATTCCGGCTACAAAACCATAGATCTCCTGATGTTCTTTACCATATTTTCTGGAAGTCGGTAAGAGCTCATCAATAGAAATATAGACCATAATACCTGCTACTGTACCAAACAAGAATCCAAAAACCATATCATTAAAGAATGAACGAAAAATAAAATAACCTACTAAAGCACCAAATGGCTCTGCTAAACCGGAAACAAATGAATAAAACAGGGCCTTCTTTTTGCTTCCTGTAGCATAATAAATAGGAACAGAAACAGAAATACCTTCCGGGATATTATGAATCGCTATTGCAATTGCAATAGAAACACCTAAAGCTGGATCACTTAAGGCAGCTGCAAAAGTAGCCAGACCTTCCGGAAAGTTGTGAATTGCTATTGCCAGAACTGAAAAAGCACCCATTCTCTCCAGATTTTCATTATCTTCAAAGTCATCTGCTTTTAAATGAGAAAGATCCAAATCTGAACGTGGTTCGTGTGGGTTTTCATATTCAGGTACCAATCTATCAATTAAAGCAATAATTAAAATTCCTGTAAAAAATGAAAGAACTGTCATCCACTGCCCTTTGGTGGGGCCATTTAATCCATACCTCCTGCTAAATATTTATTTAAAAATCTTCTTGAAATACTATATTTTAAAGGATTCCAAATCCTATCAACAGACCAGCCATCATCCCTGCATTAGCAAAATGACTGTGCATATGGTTGGACTGTGGAACAAGCTCATCATTAACAATATAGACCATCGCTCCTGCTGCAAAAGCAAGTGAGCCTCCGACAAATGTTGAAGAAATATTAAAAATAGCCATCCCAATTAAAGTCCCAAGAGGTGTCATTAAGCCTGCAATCAAAGTGAAAATAAGCAGTCTTAAATTATCGATCCCTCCAGCTTTTAGAGGTCCAGCAATTGCTAATCCTTCCGGTATATTATGAAAGGCGATAGCAACAGCGATTAAAATACCAACTTCTGGACTGGATTCAAAACCTGCACCAATTGCAAGACCCTCAGGCAGATTATGTAAAGCAATCCCGAAAAGAATTAAATAACCAGTTCTTAAAATTGGGTTTTCAACATGGATCCTTTCCGGATTTTCAACATCCAAATGATCTGCTGAAGAAAGGTGTGAATGCGGAACAAATTTATCAAGGCTCCACATCATCAAAGCACCCAATAAAAATCCAATCACCGTTATTGTCATTGAACCCAAAAGCAGAGCCTCAGGCATCAGTTCGAAAACAGAAATTGCCAGCATTATTCCAGCTGCAAAGCCCAAAAGAGAAGCCAGAGTCTTATTTCCGGGCTCTCCGAAAATCATTAAAACAAAAACACCGATTACTGTTGATGTTCCTGCAAAAAAACTATATAAAAGAGTCTCCATACATTTTCCTCCCTAAAAAACTTTATTTTCAGTAATTATTATTAATTATATCATACAATAAATAGTCTTGAATTAAAAGTTTAACTTAGAATTATATTCATACTTTAATATTAATTTAACTATTAATGCAGTCTGATAGTCTTAATGATTTACAAATAATTTTAAAATGGAAGCACTTTCATTAATCAATTTTTTCTGATATAATTTAAGCGAAAGGTAGGTGGATATTTTGAAAAAATATTTTGAAGTTGATGAATGGAAAGTTATTGAAAATGGTTTTGATAAAAATTACAACCGAGTTACAGAAAGTATTATGAGTTTGGGCAACGGTCATATGGGTCTGCGTGGGAATTTTGCTGAGAATTACACTGGAGACAGCCTGCAGGGTACATATATTGCTGGTGTCTATTATCCTGATAAGACTATCGTTGGTTGGTGGAAAAATGGTTATCCGGAATATTTTGCTAAAATTGCTAATGCTGCCAATTTTATCGGTATAAATTTACAAATAGATGGTTCGGAAATTGATTTAAATAAAGTTGATTTCAGTAATTTCAAAAGGGTATTAAATATGAAAGAGGCTTTTTTGGAAAGATCTTTTACTGTCGAGCTGGAAAACAATCGGGTTGAAATTATAGAAAAAAGATTTTTAAATCAAAAAAATAAAGAACTAGCTGCTGTTAAGTATCAAGTTCGACCTCTTGACCAAGATGCTGAAATAGTTTTAATTCCCCATCTTGATGGTGATGTCAAAAATGAAGATGCAAATTACGATGAGTTTTTCTGGGAAGGACTAGAAAAAGAAAATAACAAAGGTAAAGCTTTGCTTTCAATGAAGACCAGAAAGTCTGATTTTGTTGTAGCCTCAGCTATGAATTGGGATTTAAATAAAAAAGAACGCAAGGTTGAGCTGCTGACCGGACCAGGAGATGAAAATTATGTTGGTAATAAAATAACGCTCAAAGCTGAAGTTGGAGAACAAATTGAGCTAAATAAATATATTGCTGTCTGTACCAGCAGGGACTATGAAGAAAATTTAGTCAGCGAAGAAGCAGAAAAAAAGGCTGCTGAAGCAGAATTCAGAGGCTACGAAGATCTTTTTACAGAACATAAAGAGGCCTGGGCCAAAATCTGGCAGGAAAGTGATATTAAAATTAAAGGTGATCCAGAAGCACAGCAGGGTATTCGTTTCAACATCTTTCATCTCAATCAAACTTATACCGGCCATGATCCCCGTTTAAATATTGGACCTAAAGGATTTACAGGAGAAAAATATGGTGGCTTAACTTACTGGGAT
>NZ_QBLR01000132.1:0-9274 GCF_003070835.1 Halanaerobium sp.
GTTAGCATTAACAGTGTAAACAAGCTCTATTCTGGATAATTCTCTGGCAGAAGAAGAAACCATAAAAGAATCAATTCTTGCTCTGTCACCTTCGATTTCAAGATTATCTCTAATTAATTCGGCCAGGGATTCAACTTCCTGCTGAATTAGATCAATACCTGTTTCTTTGTAGTAATTTGTGACCCGTTCTCTAAAATTACTGAATGTATTTTTAGAGACAGGTGGTCTTTTATCACTGGTTAATCTAAGAGCATACTGATATTCCATACTTAGATGGATATTGGCAACTAATCTTTCGTCAGTGAGATCAAAAAGTTCTTTAATTACGAGAGCACTGATAATTATATTAACAGGAGTATTGGGTCTTGAACCTTTATCACTGTAGAGTACGGCAAAGCGTTCTTCATCAATTGCAGGAAAGATAATTTCCTGAAAAGTATCTGCCCAGGAATTTAAAAGATATTCCTGTAGATATTTGGGTAAATCCTTAAAAGAATCGTAAAGACTTAACTGCTGGTGACTGTTGGGAACAAACATTCTATCATCCTTTCTTTGATTTCTTAAGTTAATTATATCAAAGAAAGCCCGTCATCTAAAGGATTATAGCGGATTAATCTAATTAGTTTGAAGATGATAAAAGAAAAACTTATTGTTATTATTTGGTTATTAATGAAATTTATTTAATCTTTTTGGGGGCAAACCACAGTAAAATAATTAAATCAACTATTAGAAAATTATCAATTTTTTATAAACAATCCTCAAGACCCTCTGCTTCCAGAATATTTCTAATCTCTTTAACTTCCTGAGCTCGCTTTTTATCACAGATTAAAATAGCATCTTCTGTATCAACTATCACTACATCATCAAGGCCAATTGTGGTTACCACCTTATTAGGACTATGAATAATAGAATTAGTAGTATCTATTCCATAATGCTTACCGATTACTACATTACCATCAGCATCTACTTTTTTAACTCTCTCTAAAGCAGGCCAGCTGCCTAAATCATCCCAGCCAAAAGAACCAGGAATAACAAAGATATCATCTGCCTTTTCCATAATTCCATAGTCAATGGAAACACTCTGCATATTTTCGAATTCATCTCTAATTACTTTTTTAGCTAAATCTGTACCTAAAGCACCTTTAATTCTCTCTAAGGACTCAAACATTTCAGGTAAATGGGTCTCTATATTAGCCAGAATACTGCTTAACTGCCAGATAAACATCCCACTGTTCCAGAGATATGTTCCTTCCTCTAAAAACTCTTTAGCAGTGCTTAAATCAGGTTTTTCGGTGAAATTGCGCACTTCAAATACCTGATCACCATCTATGGTATGTAATGGATCACCAAAGTGAATATATCCATAACCTGTTTCTGGATGAGTCGGCTCTATACCAATAGTAACTAAGTTTTTACCGGTAGCTGCAGTCATAATTGATTTTCTTAAAATATCTACAAATCTTTTTTGATCTTTAATTAAATGATCGGCCGGTAAAACAATCATTGTTGAACCGGGATATTTATCTTCAATAACTACTGAAGATAAGCCTATACAGGCAGCTGTATTTCTTTTCATTGGTTCTACTATTATGTTTTCTTCTGGTATACCATCCAGCTGTTTTTTGATTGCTTTTTGATAAGCTTCATTAGTTGCAATAAAAACCTGTTCTAAAGGAACAAGCTCATTTATTCTTTCTACAGTTTCCTGCAGCATTGTTTTTTGATTATCATTTAACTTTAAAAACTGTTTTGGATGGTCTTTTCTGCTTAAAGGCCAGAATCTAGTTCCTTCTCCTCCAGCCATGATTAGTGCTGTAATCATTTGAAATCACTCCGATTAATTTTATATTGATTTTACTATCTATATATATTATCAGATTAGATAACTAAATACAAATATATCCAATTAATAATTTTAGTAATGTAACTTAAAAATTAATTAATTCAAATTTTGTTTCCTCTAACTGTTCTAATAATCTTGTTGATTACCGGCCATAACAAAAATATTATAGATATTCCCAACAATACACCACCTAAAGGTTTATTTAAGAAATTAATTGGACTCTTATATTTAATCAAAGCTCTGAGCAAATTATTCTCCATAATTGGTCCTAAGACCATCCCAAGCACTAATATCGCAACTGAATATCCATTTTCTTTCATATAAAACCCTATCAGACCAAATAATAGCATAACCACTACATCAAACATACTGTTGTTAACTGAATAAGCTCCCAGAGTTGCGAAAATGAATATAGCCGGATATAGAATTCCTTTTGGTACCTTTAATAATTTAGTAATAACTCTTATCTCCAAAAAACCTGAAATAAGCAGCAAAAGATTAATTATAAAAATACCTGCAAATAAAGTATAAACCATCGTTTCACTGGTGATAAATAAGGTAGGTCCAGGTTGTAAACCATGTACCTCAAAAACACCTAGAAGTATGGCTGTAACAGCCCCTCCGGGTATCCCCAGTGCTAATAATGGTATAAAAGTAGCCACTGCTGCTGAATTATTTGCAGCTTCTGGAGCAGCAACTCCATTTAGGCTCCCCTTCCCTAGAGGCTTATCAGTGTTTTTATATATACTCTCTTCCATACTGTAGCCTAAATAATTAGCAAGAACTGCTCCTGCCCCTGGTAATGCACCCACAATTAAACCTAAAAGAGATGAGCGAGCAATTGTACCTCTCACACTTTTTATTTCCTTCCAATTGGGTAAACTCATGTTGAATTTCTCACTGGAAGGCTTTAGCATTTCTTTTTTGTGTACCTGAATAAAGACCTCTCCTACAGCATAAGCCCCAATCATTATTGGAATAAAGTCAAATCCATTTAGTAGAAAATCAGTTCCAAAAGTAAAACGCATAGTTCCATCAATACTTGACATTCCAACAATACTTAGTAAAACACCCACAGCTGCAGATATTAAAGCCTTTAGGTAGTTATCACTTAATCCAGTAATTATAGCAATTCCTAAAAGACTTAAAGCAAAATATTCAACTGAACCAAAGAGATAAGAAATCTTTATTAACTGAGTAGAACCAATTACTAAAATAATTGAACTAAAAATACCACCAATAGCAGAGGCTATAATTGCAATACCTAAGGCCTTAGCTGCCTTCCCCTGTTTAGTCAAAGGAAAACCGTCAATAGTGGTACAGGTGTTTTCTGGTGCTCCCGGTATGTTAAATAATATTGCAGTCTGTGAACCACCAAAAGTAGCGGCTACATAAACTCCTGCCACCAATAATATTCCTGCTGCAGGATCCATAGTATAAGTAAAGGGTACCAATAATGAAGCAGCAATAACCGGTCCCAAACCTGGAATAGCTCCAAAAACAATTCCAATTACTGAACCTGCTATTAATACAAATAAATATATAGGTTCTGACAACAAAGTAAATCCAGCCCATAATCCCTGAAACATAAGCGACCTCCTTCCAATTTAAAAGATCAGTATTTCATTAATATTTTTAAAGATTCCTATTCCTAGTGGTAATGGTATATATAATAGTTTGGTAAATAAGCCATATACTATTAAAGTTAAAGTTACCGAAAAAATTATACTCACTTTATAATTTTTATATTCTAAAATTAAAGATAATAAGAATATAAAAATAGGAGTTAAAATATAAAAGCCAAAAATAGTTATACCATATAAATAAACTATTGCTAAAAGTACTGTTAATATCAGTCTTTGATTATCTTTCTTTTCTGTTTTTTTATCAGCTTTAACTGATTTGATAATTGACTTTGCTGCTAAAATTATACTGAATCCCATCATCAAAATTAAAATTATTTTTGGCAATAACAGACTGTTAGATCCTTCAGACATAATCTGAATTTTATCAAGCCGAAAAAAGTACAGATAAAAAGCCCCTATAAATAAAATTATAGAGGCAATAAGATCATTTAACATAAAAACCGCTCCTTTAATTCATTACACTATCATAATATTCATATTCTTCCTCAATAAAATTCTGATATTCTTCCCCTGTCAGCAATCCTTCTCTAAGATGTAAAAACTTACGTTTTTCGTATTCCTTGTATTCTTCAGTATTAACAGCTTTTTTAATTATTTCCTCCAGGTAATCAACTGCATACTCTGGGGTACCTTCTTTTACCCAGATACCTCTCCAGTAACCTGCAGTAATATCCATATCATTTTCTAAAGTTGTGGGAACATCTTCAAAACCATCAACTCTTTCTTCAGTCATCACAATAATGGGTTTATAATCTCCAGAATCTATAAAAGACATTACATCTCCAGGCTGTTCATGCAAAATATCTACATGACCTCCGGCCAGGGCTGCATATCTCTCCCCCGGTTCACTATAAGGCATATTCTCGACCTCAATGTTTTCATGTTCTTCTATCTGTCTTACAGTTAAAGAATCAGCACCATTTAAACCTGTTGTTGCAATTGATAGTTCATTTGGATGTTCTTTTGCATATGCAACCAGTTCTTCATAATTACTAAATCTATCATCATTACTGTTTATAAACCACATATCAACATTATGCTGGACTTTTGCAACAGGTTTAATTTCACTTAAATCATACTTGTTTACCTCTGTTACAAGATTTATAATACTATCAGTTGTAGCACCAAAAATAGTATAACCATCAGCGTCTCTCTGCATTAAATTATTCAGACCAACAGCTGTTTTAGAACCAGGTATATTAATCACTACAATCTCAGCCTCAGTATGTTCTTCTATCTGTTTTTCCATCATCCGAGCAAACTGATCTGAACCTCCACCTGTACCAAAGGGTACTACCCAGGATATTGGCTTACTGGGATAATCATCCTTCGCCATCACTATAACCGTTAACGAAAATAACATACTTAAAGCTAAAAACAAAACTAAAATCTTTTTAATCATTTTTTTATTCCTCCCATTTTTGATATTTAAATTCTATTCTTTTTAATGAATTCTTGATTATATCTTTTTCCATTTTAAAAAACTTACTCATACTACTTAAAACTTTTTCATTTTCAATTACAATATTTTCTGCAGCATCTTTAAACATTTCTTCAATTAAATCTAAATGTATTCTATCTAAGTTATTATTTTCGGGAACAATCATTACATTTGAAGTATATTGATCTGCTTCAAATTCATGTATTAACTTTAATTCGGGATAAAAGTTTAAAATTTGACTGAGATAGGGTTCCCATAATAATAAAGCATCAATTTGTTCTAATTCATTAAATTTATTTTTTAAATCATCAACTGCAAGATTTAAATCTTTAAAGTCAACTCTATTTATTTCAATATTGGTTTCTCTAACTAATTTTTTTAGTAAATTATCAGAAACTGATTCATTCTTTCTGGGAACCAGAACAGTTTTATTATTTAAGTCTTTTATAGAACTAATTTCTTTTCGACTAATAACTGCATGTCCACCTCTATTGGCTTCAGCAATTATTTCTATTTCAGATCCAGTAGACTTCCATAGAAATGCAGGAACAACACCCAGAAAACCTAAATCAAATTTCTCGCTCTGAAAGTTCTCCATTAATTCATATCCATTTGCAAAGTAAGTAATATCTAAATCAAAAGGATAATTATCTATTATATTTAAATCGTAAACTAGTTGGGGCAGAAAACTTCCCGCTGACTTTATAGCTGCTATCTTAACTTTGTTTTTAACAAGACTGCCATATTTACTTATTTCATTTTTAAGATCTTTATCCAATATTAATAACTCCTGATAATAATCTAATCGCAAATTATGAAAATATTTTTTGCCAGAGGTAGTTAATTGCTTTTTAGACTTTAATTCTTTAATCAAATCTCTACTAATTAAATCTTTTAAATATCTATTTACCATCCCTTTTGAAATATTAATATCTTCAGCTAGTTCCTGCTGGGTTTGCTGTGGATTATTATTAATATTTTCTATAATTTTTAATTCTTTTAACTTTTTTGTGCTATCTAAGAAATTTGAGTCTAGCATATCAACCACCTTTGTTTACTTAGTAAATATTATTTTTACTTTATGAACTAGCTTTATTATAGCAAAAAAAATTTGATTTAACAAGTGAACCATCTGTATTTGATATAGATGGTTTTGATCATTTTCCTCTATTAAAAATATTTTTTAATTTTTCTTTATTAAATAAATCAACTATGTAAGATAATACAGCTCCTAAGACTGGTAATGGATCATCTTTAGAAAAAATCGCATAATGGAATTTTTTAGGTTTATTAAAAAAATAATTTATTTCTTGATTAAATCTATCTTTATTAAAAATAAAGTTTAAGAAATCCCCAGGTAAAAGCCACTGACAATATTCTTCAAAATGTTTATTAATAACTGGTTTAATCTCTTCTCCCATTTCCATTTTTATTAAAAGTTCTGGAAAATTAACTCCAACTTTTAGTGATAGGTTTAAAGTACCCCAGAATCTGGGGTTAATTTCCATCAACTTAGGTTCTCCAGTTCTTGGATCAGTTATAAATTCAACACAGGCAATCCCATACCAATCTAAAGATTTAATAAGTTTTATTGATAAATCTTCTAATTCTTTAGATTCTATAGTTTTCCACAATGTGCCCGGACCACCACCTACCGGAAACTGTCTTAATAATTCCTGTACAGTACTGGCTAAAATATTTTTATTTTTATCAATTAATAATAAAACCTGAAATTTTCTCCCCGTTTGAGGTATAAATTCCTGTAACATTGGAAAAGGAAATTCTTGATGCACTAAATTGTACTTTTCAATTAATTCTTCTTTTGAATTTATATATGTAATCCCACGAGACCCAGAACTAATTCTAGGTTTGATAACAATGGGATATTCAATTTCGTTTTTTAAAGTTTCGACTTCATTCAAATTATTTATAAAATGTGTTTTGGGAGCTGGAATATTAGTTTCAATTGCTTTTTTTATAGTAATAGACTTATCTCTAGCTTTCATAAAAGTATTATAATCTGGAATTGGAATTTTTACATCTTTAAAACTATCCAGATTCTGAGAAAACAATTCAACTGTAATATCATCCATAGGCATTAATAAATCTATTTTATTTTCACTAGTATATTTAGTCATAAATTTTATGAATTCCTTTGGCTTTTTAGCTGGATCAGGATACTCTATAAAAGAATCGCAATATTTACTCATTCTGGATGAATAAACTCTTTTATTTGAAGCAGCAATAATTTCAATATTTTTGTTTCCTAAACTCCGAATAGCTGCTAAGACTTTTCTATGATGAGCATCTGTAATTAATACTTTATACATTCTTTTCAACCTCATTTATCTCTAAATACTTTTCGATTGATGTAAAGTTAAAATCCGATAGCATTTTTTTGAATTTATCCTCTGTTTTATCAATATTGATATAATGTCTGAATTGACTTAACTTAGAAATACCCTTTATTTTAGGCTGCTCAGGATCAAACTCCCAAGGATGAAGATAGACTATAGCTGTTTTATTATTTTTATTTAGTTTTTTTATAGCCATTTTAGTCAACCAATAAGGAAGTAATCGAAAATAACCCCCACCAGCTACCGGTACATTTTTAGTTAATATTTTTATGGTTGTTTGTGGTAATTCAACTAATCCATTAAACAAAGTATGAATACATGGGTTTATTCCCATGATTCCATATTTATCATGTCCTTCTATAGGCGATATGCTGGCATCATACTCTAAACCAAGTTCCTTAATAATATCTAAAGCCCATAATGAATCATTAGTTATAGAAAAAGTAGGTGCTCTATAACCTAATATTTCTTTCCCAGTTATATTTTTTAATGTATTTATTGATTTAATAAGATCATTTTTGAATTCTTGTTTAGTTTGTTTATACACTAGTTCATGTCCATAACCATGTGTAGAAATCTCATGTCCTTGATCAGAGATCATTTTTATTATTTCAGGAAATTTCTCTGCAATCCAACCCAAAACAAAGAAAGTAGCTTTATAGTCAAAGCTATTTATCAAATTCAGAACTTTCTTGAGACTATTTTCAACTCTTAACTCAAAATTATCCCATTCATTGTTGTCAATAATATTTTTGAATGTCTCTACTTGAAAATAATCTTCAACATCTATTGTTAATATATTTTTCATTTTTTATTCAGCTTGCTTTCTTCTAATAATTTTTCAAATAATTTTAAATGGTCTTCATATACTCTTTTATCACTATATTTGTTTATCGCAAGTTCATGAGCTTTTTCAGACATACAGATTCTTAAATCATTATTTTCTAATAACTTCAATATTGCATCTGCAATAACTTTTTCATTTTCTTTTTCAACAAATAGACCTTGTTCCCCATGATTAAAAGCCTCTTTCATTCCAGATACGGGAGTTGAGACTACAGGGATTCCTAAATATAAAGCTTCCAAAGTTATTAATGGAAATCCTTCATTTAAAGAAGGAATTACAAAAATATCAAACATATTTAAATAATCAGGAAAATTATCTTTAAAAGAGATAACTCTAAATATATCTTTCAAACCATAGACTTTAATAAGTTCTTTTATCTTTTGTTCTAATGGTCCTTCACCTATCAAAATAAACTCTATGCTCTTATCAGACTTTTCTTTTATTATTTTGGCAGCTTTCACAAGATATTCGAATCCCTTTCGTTCTACCAATCTTCCTGATGCTCCAATTAAAATCTTTCTTTTGTTTTTTAATTCTACCGGAACTGATAAATTTTTAAATCTATTTTTATTCACACCACCTGGAATTACAGATATCTTTTCTTTTTCACAAATATTTTCTTTAATTAAATTTTGCGCTGTATTATTACTGACAACAATTACTGTGTCAGCAACATTGCAAATATATTTTTTTAGCTTTTTAAAAAAATTATCAGCAAATCTATTCATTTCAATATGCGAAGCATCAAATCCATGAGCATTATAAATAAAAATAGGCTTATTTTTAATAGTTTTTAAAGCTAAGGCAGTTAAAAAACTTGCTTTAGCGGTATGAGATTCTATTATATCAAATTCATTTTTTGAAATAATATTTCTGATTTTTAAAAAACTTTTAAAATCTTTTATAAGATTAATTTTTCGAACTAACGATCTAACTAAAAATACCTTTTTAGAAATATTGTTGAATTTATTCTCAAAATCCCCATCTGGAGAAGTTAAAATAAAATGATTTTCTTTCTTGATATTTTTCCCAAACAAATGAAGATATTCTTGTGCACCTCCAACATCAGAAGTAGTTATAATTTGTAGGATTCTCATAAAAATCTCCTTAATCTAATTATATTTTTGATGACTATTTATC
>NZ_QBLR01000133.1:0-9093 GCF_003070835.1 Halanaerobium sp.
GAAATAATTAGTTTCAGTATGGAGTTTTCAAAATTCAATTCTTTAACTTATTTATTGAAATAATTTACTTTTTTTCTATTGTTTTATGGCTTTAGCCGAGAATCCTCATAGAAATAAATTATTTGTTGAAACTAAGTCAAACTAAGTTCAAATATGATTTCAAAAGCCCCCGGATATCATCTAAGTTATTTTTTAATAAATTAAAAATTACATCTCTATCTAAATCCATATAATCATGAACCAAAATATTTCTGAAAGCAATTATACGAATAAACAACTCTTTTTCCTCTTCATTTAGATAATTATTTTCTGCTAAAATTACAGCAATATCTTTATAAACATTAACCCTCCCCAGATCATCATCTGAAACTATGTGATTCCCTATATCAATTAATGCTTCAATTGATAGATGCAAAAATCTCTCGGCACTTCCATACAGAAGTGGATTATTATTAAATTCTTTAAATTCTACATCTTCAACTATATTCTCCAGCTGTTTAAGATATTCATTACACTTTTGAGATCTTTCTAAAATTATCTCTTTTTTAACCATTTAAAATTCTCTCCTTAAACTTCTGCTGATTTTTTTTCAGGTAATACTCAAAATCAAGGTACTTTCTAATTGCTAGTGATTGATAGGAGGCTGCGTCAAAGTCTTCTTTTTTATAAAGCAGATAATTTTCTTTAACAACTTCATATTTTAAAAGAGCTGATGCCTTGTTTAAAATAACTAAATCTATATTATCAAGTCCAGCTTTAATTAAGTCCTCATAAATCTTAACTTTAATTTCTCCACTTTTTTTAGTATAATTATCCTCTAGAAGAATCGCAATGTCTATATCGCTATTTACACTGGCTTGATTCTTAGCCTGAGAGCCAAAAAGATAAACAGCTTTAATTACATTATTTTCTCTGGCCATTTTAATTATCTTATCAATAACTTTCTTTTTCATAATATCAACCCCTAAACAGCTTGACTTCATTACCTGAGCAAAGAACTAACCAAAACATTTAGCTGCTCTAGATAAATTTATTTAACGTCTTTACATTATTATAAAACAAATTGAAGACAATTAACAGAGGGAGGAAATTATTTTGCCTAAAACAATTAAATTAATTTCAATTTTTGCTGCAGTAGAACTTGTACTTCACGGAATCTGGGAATACACAGCCTGTGGGATCTTTTATACAATGGAGGGTCAGGGATTCATTGAACACCAACTGCTGATGATTCAGGCGACCATAGGTGATGTCTTCATTGCCCTGGGATTATTTTTCATACTGGCCTTTGTCAATCAACGCAGCAACTGGTTTCTCGGGGACTGGGAGAGAAAAGATTATATTATTTCCCTACTCTACTCGGTATTAGTTGCCTTTTATTTTGAAGCTCATGCTCTGCATCTAGGCCGCTGGGGTTACCAGGAAAACATGCCCCTTGTTTACGGTACTTCCATTGCTTTAGTTCCAGTCATCCAACTGTCTTTACTGCTGCCCCTGGGCTTTGTATTAACTAAAAAAATCTATCATTGGAAATTTACATAATTAAGCTCTGAAACTTTTAGACCTTAACCGACATAAACTGACATGCACCGTGAACCTGTCAGTTTATGTCGGTTTTTGTATTTATCTGTCAGAAAAGCTTCTCTTTCGACATTTATAGACACAAATCGGGTGGTTCCCGGTGCGTGTACGGGCCTAAAAAGTATAACTTAAATTAATTTCTAAGCCTTTAGCATCTCCACCTAAAACCTCTCCTTCACTGCCGGCTGCAATACTACCCCGCAGCTCAAGCAGCAGATTACTCCCAAAAAGATAGCTGTAATTAGGAATAAAAAGCGTACTGCCGTCATCTAAATAGCTGACCGTCATAATTCCAATGGAAGAGAATTCGTCGATCTCATAACTTAAATTGGTATTGATAAAATCCAGGTTATTTCGGCCTTCTGATCCATTTTCCTCATCTGAAGTAGATGATTCGAGATTAAAGAGATCAAAGGCAGAAATATCTCCTTTAAGCCCCTCCAGCCTTAAATACTCAGCCTGCAGGTAAAGTCTGCTTCCGGCCTGAAAATTATAACTGTAATCAGTACCAAGCTGGTAGATATCATAATCAATCTGATCACTCTGCCAGAGGCCATAGGCACCATAAGCACCAACAGGGCCCAGATCACCTTTAGCTGTTAAACCATAACGCTCCAGATCGGTTTCAGCTTCTAAAGGTGTATTTACATAACTGGCACTTAAATCATAGCCCCTAAAAGTAGTTCTCCCTCTTAGAGCCCATTTATGCTCTTTTTGATTTTCAAGATTGGAAGCAACAAAAGTCAGCCCAGAACCCCAGTTGATTGGATAATATAACTCCAAACCATCCACAAACTTAGCCCGACTTTCTTCTTCTAAATTTTCTGCCCCCAGGCTGTAGTCAACCGGGTTAATTAAGGCACCATATGACCAGGAAATTGGTTGACGCCCAATACTGGCATTAAAAGGACCAAACTTTTCTCTTAAATATAATTTTTTAAACCAGAGATCAAATTTATCTTCTTCTGCTTCCGAGAGAGAAATAACGGCTCTGTTTTGGATATCCAGGGGAAAATCATAGGGTAAAAACCACTCCAGCTCAAGTTCTGCTGCCAGATTGTTTTCCAGCTCAGAATCAGCATAAGTTAAATTGCTGATCAAACTGGCCTTTCCTCCTATATCTGCAGACAGCACCGGCGCTGAAAAAATGGTCAATAAAGCAACAATGGTTATTAAAAAAAGGCTGTGTTTTTTGGTCAAAACTTTCATCTTTTTTCATCACCATCCTCATTAACTTCTTAAGTTAGCGCAATCTTTCCAGGGTGAAAATATTTTCCGGTAATTCCGGGTTAAATTCAATTTCATTGACGATAAATTCGGTGCTTGTATCCCGGCGCAGCTTATTTTCCATCACCATATGCACCGGGTACCAGCGGCCATCAATCTCTTCTACCTCTAAAACTCTAGCTTCTTTGAGCAGCCTGCCGCTTTCTGCATAAAGATCTTCTTTTAAACCGACAAATCTTTCTTTATCAATCCAGACCACCCGTCTGTAATAACTTACCTCTTTACCGGGCACTTTGACTCCTTCCAGTTTATAGGCGGGCCGGCCTTCGTATTCCTCTTCTCCGATTATTTCAAAATCATAAAGATCAGTTAACTTGTCAGATTCCAGCATATCCTGATAGGAAAAATCACTTCCCATCATTCCCTGTTCCAGCATGTGGCCTGAAATCTTAACTAAATCTTCAGCCTGCGGGAAAAACATCCAGAGATCATCATCTCTTTTTAAAAACTTGGTCCCTCTATCCCGAGGATTTGTAAATTCTGCCAGTGCATTTTCCTGATCCTGCCAGCTGCGCATTGTTTTAGTCTGAGTTCTACCGCTATTTTTAATGATCATTTCAGCTTCCGAATAAGCAGTAATTACATATTCATTTTCATCTCTGCGGTTTATTATCTCATCTGCAGTCAGATCCTGAGCAGCTGCCGAAAAAGTTGTTAGAAAAAATATTCCGATTAATAATAAACTAAATCCGCCAATGATCATCTTTTTATTTTTGCTTGATTTTATTAATCCAGCCATTATATTTTGACCCCTTTCTACTTTAATCTTGCTCAAATTTATATTTTCAAAAACAATTCTATTTTCTGCTTTCATTTAGATTTCTCTTAAAGCTTCTGTTGGCTCCAGTTTGGCAGCTCTTCTAGCCGGAATAATCGCAGTTAAAGTTGTAACAACTACTCCGATTGCAAAGGCAAAAAGCATATGCTCCACTTTGTAAGTCGGATAGATAACTGGATTCATCAAAACATCAATATCCTCAAAAGCTGCACTGTAATCAAAACCAACTCCTGCCAGATAATAATTTAGAGCTCCACCTCCAAGGGCACCAAGAAAACTACCAATCAATGCCATAGCTGATCCTTCTAGAATAAAAAGCTGTAGAATTTCTCTGCTTTTCAGTCCCAGCGCACTCATCATTCCTATCTCCTGAGTTCGCTCTTTAACAATCATCACCAGAGTATTAATTACAACAATTGATGACAGGAGAACTAAAAAGAGATAGATGAAATTATAAATTGTTTCACTGACTTCAAGCAGCTGAATAAAGGTATTGCCTTCCTTCCAGCTCTGGGCCAGATAATTATTTCCACCACCCTGATTGAGATAATTTCTCACCTGTGGCAGAAACTCTCCCGCACGCTCGCGGTCTTCAGTCACCAGCAGCAGTTCAGTCGCCTCATCATTTAAATAAAGAAGATTTTGAGCAGTATCAATCGGCATAAAAACAACCTGTTCATTTAAAAGCGGCAGATTACTCTGAATCTCACCAACTATTTCAAAAGTGGCTCCCTGAAAAGAGCTGAAGGCTGTCGTATAAACCATTGTTACCTTTTCGCCTACACTGCGGTTAATCTTTTTTAAAAGTTCAGAACCCATTACAACTTCTCGCTGGCCGGGCTCCACCATCCGTCCCTGGCTTAGTTCTCTCTCCAGATTGGTAAATTCCAGTTCTTTAGCTCCATCTACTCCCCAGGCCAGCATCTGCACCAGTTCTTCTTCCGTACTGACTGCTGCTCCAAACTTCAGCCTGGGTATAACCATCTCAATTCCTTCCATCTCATTTAGATCAGCCTGCATTTCACTTAAACTTTTGTTTTCCAGTCCCTTGACTGTATAATTTAGAGAAAGCAGTTTTTCCTTCTGCTCATACTCTTCGTCAATAATTTTGATGTGACCTGTATCATAATGAATATAGAGTGAATAAGTGTCACCAATCATTCCATCGATCAAGCCCCTGGTAAAGACAATTACCATCACAGCAAAGGCAATAGCCAGGATTGAAACTATAGTTCTCAATTTATTTCTGAACATATTTTTAAAAGCAATATTAATTAAAAATGTCATTTCCCAACCTCCTTAGCGGTGATATATAGCTTTTACCGGGTCTTTGCGCGCGGCCCATAAAGCAGGTAAAACACTTGCCAGCACAGAAACAACAACTCCATAGACAAAGACAAAAATAAATGATTCAAGCTCCCAGCCAGCATAAATTGTTCCACTTAAAGGAAAGCCATAGGTCATATCGCCACCACCGGTCATAGTTGCCATATCAATACCATTAATATTGAAAATCGCCAGACCAATAATTCCCATAATAACTCCCATTACTCCACCAATCAGACCGATCCCGGCTGCTTCGCCCATAAATGTATATACAATTTCTCGCTCGTGCATTCCTAAGGCCTTCATCATCCCCAGCTCTTCCATCCGCTCCAGAGCAGATAAAATTACTGTATTAACGATTCCAACTGCTGCCAGAGTTAAAATTATAGCCAGAATAATCTGAGTCTCTATATCCTGCATTTCAAGCATTGTTACCAGGCTCCGGGCTGCATCCCGCCAGGAGTAAGCCTGATAGGGAGCACTAAGTCGAGAACTTAGCTCTTCTGCTGCATTACTAGCCAGGTCCTGATCATTTAAACGGACTACATAGTGGCTTATTTTATCCTCCACATTCAACCTCTCCTGGACTGTTGACAGCGGCAGAAAAACATTGCTTTCATTTAAACTGGGATGAGGGGTGTTAAACAAACCCACAATCTCACCATCAATTGTATTAAAAGTTTTTTCTTCAGTTCTAATCAGCATTATCGCATAGTCTCCGAGCTGAAAATCCATCAATTCTGCCAGTTTGGCTCCCATAATTATTTCGGTACTTCCCGCTTCCGGCATCCTGCCTGCTACCAGATGCTGGTCCAACTCAAAGACTCTACTGTCAGTCTCCAGATCAATCCCAACCCCGGTAACTGGCAGCTCATCGATACCATTATTAAGATTGACTGCAAAGTTTAAGCGCCTGGTTAAAGCCTCAAAACCATCAGTCTGGCTGATTTTATTCTCGATCTCTGCTGCCGGAGTGATTAAATTTTTAAGTTGCAGCTCTTTTCTATCTTCCCAGTAATTTTGATCTGCAACCTGCAGGTGACCACTTTCTAAATTTATAATATTTTCAAAAGACATTTCTGTCATGCCAATCATTAAGCCTTCTGTAATTACATAAATTAAAATCGCAAAGGCAATTATCAGAGCAGTAATGATAGTTCTCCTTTTGTGACGTGTTAGATTTTTAAACGCCATTTTAAGAAAAAACATTACTAATCCCTCCTCTGGTCTTTGCTGATTTTTCCGTCCTTGATTTCAATTAAACGGCGGGCATAATCCATTACCTGAGGGTCATGGGTGGAAAAGATAAAGGTTGTATTTAACTCTTCATTCATTTCTTTCATTAGCTCTAAAACCTCTTTGCTGGTTTCAGAGTCAAGGTTAGCAGTCGGCTCATCAGCCAGAACCAGTTTTGGCTCTTTGATTAGAGCTCTGGCAATTGCCACCCGCTGTTTTTGCCCCCCCGAAAGCTCATTTGGACGTCGGTCAGCCATATCTCCCAGCCCCACTTCTTCCAGCAGCGACATTACTTTATCTCTTCTTTCTTTTTTGCTGTGTTTGTCAATTAAACGAATTGCAAACTCAACATTTTCAAAAGCTGTTAAAACAGGGATTAAGTTATAGCTCTGAAAAACAAAGCCCAGATTATAGCGGCGGACTTCAGCCAGCTCCTTACTGTTCAGATCATTGATTGAATGTCCGTCAAATACAATTTCTCCGGCTGTTGATTTATCAAGACAGCCAATCATATTTAAAAGAGTTGTTTTACCTGAACCAGAAGGACCAAAGATAGTTGTAAATTCTCCTGATTCAATCTCCATATCTATTCCTCTTAAAGCGGGAACTTCAATCTTACCCTGCTGATAAATTTTTTCTAAACCTGTTAATTTAATTAATGACATTTTTATCCCCCTTTGCTATACCATTTTTCATGATATAGAGCATTTTATCTGCATAATCCATAATCTGGTCTACATTTTCTGGATTATGATTTTCAAAAAAATAACTTACAATGCTGATTGAAAAATCAGTTAACATAAAAGCTGTGAGTTTTATATCAATATTTGGATCAACTTCTTCTTTCATAACTGCTTCTTCTAATAACTCTTCAAAAAACTGGTTGCTTTTTGGCCGACTGTCAGCATAAATTTCTTCTTTTAGACTTTCATTACTTCCATCGAGAAGATAATCCCCTATTTGAGAAAAAAGTGGGTACTCTCGTTTGAATTCAATTCCAGCAATAAAGAGTTCTCGTAAAAGCTCAAAAAACTCAAGCTTTTGGTAATCCTGAAGCTTCTGAGCCAGAAATTTCATCTTGGCATCTGATGCCTGATCAATAACATATTTATAAAGATCTTTTTTGTTGCTAAAATACTGATAAAAACTACCCTTTGAAATATCTGCCCGCTCAATAATCCGATTAATGCTTGTCTTTAAATAGGGATGAGCAGCAAATTCGTCAACCGCAGCCTCAATAATCCGCTCTTTTTTTGCTTCTTTCAGGTTGAAAAAAGTTTGTTTGGGCATTGCTTCACCTTCTTTTTTAAAATAAAATTAATTTTCAGATTTTATATGACTTTTAAGTCACATGACTTTGTAGTCACATTATATTCTTTTAAATTTAGTTTGTCAACTTTTATTTTTAAAAAAAAGAGCAGCTGCCAGAAACAGCTGCTCATCTAAGTTAATTATTCTATATTTTTATATGGTTTTTGCAGGACACTAACTTTTAATTTCTATAATACTCAGCAATAATTTGATCCATCACCCGTGTTGTTCTGGCTGCACTTTCACCAGTAGAAGGCGACTCTCCCTTACCCAGTAAACTGGCAACTACTTTTTCTAAAAGCGGCTGCTGAACATGTTCCGGATAAGGAAATTCTATTTCCTGGCGTCCGTCTTCATTTTCTAAAATTATAGCTTCTTCACTAAATGAAGAAAATAAAAGTCTGCCTTTACTGCCGATTATCTCATTCTGGTCCAGATCATGAAAACCATTGAAAGTCCAGCTTCCAATTCCCTGAATCCCATTTTCAAATCTAAAGGTCATTACAACATTATCTTCTGCAGGATAATAACCAGCCTGATTGGAAGCAAAACCAGCCGCTGCATCGATTGGGCCAAAATAATAATCAAATAGATCAAGGGTATGTGCTGCCAGATCTAAAAACTTGCCTCCTCCTGCAATTTCAGGTAATACTCTCCAGGGAAGACTGCTTTCATCTTTTTCTTCTGCTGCTACTGGCTGGGCCAGCCTGATATTTACTGTTCTAATTTCCCCAACTGCTCCTGAATCAAGCAGCTCTTTGATTTTTAAAAATCTGGGCATCGCCCGGCGGTAATATGCTGCATGCAGCTGCACATCATTTTCTTCACAGACTCTGATCATTTCTGCTGCTTCTTTGTAGTTTCTGGCCATTGGTTTTTCTACATAAACCGGCAGTCCTGCCTCAGCTGCCATAATAGTATATTTCTTATGGGTGGAAGGCGGGGTGGCCACATAAACAGCATTAACCTCTGGATCATTAATTAAATCTTCTGCTTTATCATACCAGCGGGGGACATTATGCCTTTCAGCATAATCCTCTGCCAGTTCACCCGTCCTTCTCATTACAGCAACTAAGTCTGAATTCTTTATTTTCTGCAGTGCTGGTCCACTCTTCTTTTCTGTTACATCACCACAGCCAATAATTCCCCATTTTACTTTTTCCATTTATAATTACCTCCCTCTAATAATTAAAAAATCTATATAAATACTATCATCAGATACAAATTTATTGATAGATAAAGTTTTCACTATTTACCTTCATGTCCGATCGGCTCAATATGAACATAAACTAAATCGACCTCTTCCAGTCCTTCAACAGCCTGCCTCACATCTTCTCCAATTTGATGGGCTTTGCTCAAAGGAATATCGCCATCGACATTTATATGCATATCGACCCTTAATTGAGGACCTACATATTCAGCTACAATCCGATGCACATCTGCAACTTCAGTTACTGAAAAGGCAGCTTCGGCTATTTTTTCAGTTAATTCTAGATCAGCTCCTCTACCGATAAGATATCCTACATTTTCCCAGGTGATTTCCCAGGTGGCTTTGAAAATCCAAAGAGCTACAA
>NZ_QBLR01000008.1:0-41621 GCF_003070835.1 Halanaerobium sp.
TATTAAATATTTAAAAGAAAACTACAGTATTAAGATTAATCCGGAAAATATATTTTACACCCTTGAAACAGAAAGAAAAAACCTAGATTTTAGATATAAAGTTTCAAAAAATAACATCTATATAAGAAAATAATGGAGGAGAAAATGGATTTAAAATCAAAAATTAGAGTAATAGAAGATTTTCCTGAAGAAGGTATAAGCTTTAAAGACATAACTACAGTATTGCAGGACCCTAAACTTCTCAAGGAAGCCATAGATCAGATGACAGAAAAGTTTAAAGATTTAGGAGTAGACATAGTAGTTGGACCAGAGTCAAGAGGATTTATTTTCGGAACTCCAATGGCGTACAATCTTGATGCAGGATTTGTTATGGTTAGAAAACCAGGAAAACTTCCGGCAGAAACTGTAAAGTACAGCTACGACCTTGAGTACGGTCAAGATACCTTAGAGATACACAAGGATGCAATTAAAAAAGGACAGAAAGTCCTGATAGTAGATGATTTACTTGCTACTGGTGGAACGGTAAGTGCCACTGCTAAATTGGTAGAAATGCTCGGTGGAGAAGTTGTTGGACTAGGATTTTTTATAGAATTAACAGGTTTAAAAGGAAGAGATAAATTAACCCAATATAATATACATTCAATAGTAAAATACTAATAAAAATTCATTGAACAGGTGATATAATGTTTGAAGACCTAAAGAAAAAAATACAGGAATACAACGAAAAAGCAGACTTTGATTTAATTAAAAAGGCATACGATTTATCAAAGAAAGCTCACGATGATAATCCAGACAGGATGTCCGGTGAGAAATTCTTTATGCACCCCTACAACGTAGCAATGATTCTTGTAAACCTAAACATGGATGAAGCAACAATTGCAGCAGGTTTACTTCATGATGTATTAGAAGATACTATTATAGAGTATGATGAGTTAAAAGAAGAATTTGGTGAAGAAATAGCTAATCTCGTTGACGGGGTAACAAAATTAAGCAAAGTCAAGTACAAAACAAAGGAAGAACGCCAAGCAGAAAGTTTGAGAAAAATGGTAATTGCTATGTCTAAAGACATTAGAGTTATCATTATTAAGCTTGCCGATAGACTCCATAATATAAAAACATTAGAATATATGCCTGTTCACAAGCAAAAAGAAAAAGCAGTAGAAACAATGGAAATATATGCACCTATTGCTAATAGACTAGGTATGGCTTCCATCAAATGGGAGCTAGAAGATCTCTCTTTAAGATATATTGATCCCGAAGGCTATAAAGACATATCTAAAAGAATAGATGCAAAGATAAAAGCTAAAAAAGATTTTATTAATGATATTATAAACAAACTAAAAGAAAAAGTAGAAGAAGCAGATATAAAAGGTGAAATAACCGGTAGAAGAAAAAGTATCTACAGCATTTACAAAAAAATGTATTTAAAACATAAGGAATTTGACGAGATATATGATATTTCAGCAATCAGGGCTATAGTAGAAGATGTAAAAGACTGTTACGGAGTGTTAGGTATAGCCCATACACTTTGGAAGCCTATGCCTGGGAGATTTAAAGACTATATAGCTATGCCTAAACCAAATATGTACCAATCTCTACATACTACAGTAATTGGACCAGACGGTGAACCTTTTGAAATACAGATAAGAACCTATGAAATGCATAGAACAGCTGAATACGGTATCGCTGCTCATTGGAAGTATAAAGAAGGTATTAAAAAAGATGACTTTGAAGAAAAGCTAAACTGGTTGAGACAGATGTTAGACTGGCAGCAAGAAACTAAAGACCCTAAAGAATTTATGGAATCTTTAAAAATCGATCTCTACACAGATGAAGTTTTCGTATTTACACCAAAAGGAGATGTTGTAAACTTACCAAAAGGTTCTACTCCAATAGATTTAGCATATAGAGTTCACTCGGCAGTAGGTAATAGATGTGTAGGAGCAAAGGTAAATGGTAGGATAGTTCCCTTAGATTATAAGTTAAAAAATGGTAATCAAGTTGAAATTATTACTTCAGCAAACAGTAACGGGCCAAGTAGAGACTGGCTTAAGATAGTTAAAAGCAGTCAGGCTAAAACTAAAATAAAAAGATGGTTTAAAACTAAGGATAAAGATTTATATATAGAAAAGGGTAAAAGCCTTTTAGAAAAAGAAGTAAAGAAACAGGGTTTCCAACTTACACAGATTTTAAAAGAAGAATGGCTAAAAGAAATAGCAGATAAATTGAATATAAAAGAATTAGACAGCTTGTATGCTTCAGTAGGTAACGGCTCTATAAAAGAACCTCAGATTATTACCCGTTTAAAAAATAAATATATAGAAGAAAACGACGTAAAGATTGAACCTAAGAAACTAAAATCTAAAATGAAGCAGCCTAGTAAAAAGCCAACTTCTGGAATACTAATTAAAGGCATGGATGACCTTAAGGTTCGTTTTGCAAAGTGCTGTAACCCAGTTCCTGGAGATGAAATCATAGGTTACATTACACGTGGTAGAGGAGTATCTATCCATAGAATAGATTGTACAAATATAACCGGTCAAGAAAATGACGGAAGATTTATAGAAGCAGAGTGGGATCACAGCAAAAAACAAAAATTTACAGCAGAGATACAGGTAGAAGCTGCGGATAGACCGGGGCTATTAAAAGATATTACGAACATATACACTGAAAATAAAATTAATGCAACAAATTTGAATTTAAGAGTAAATAAAGATAAGATAGCTATTATGAACATGACCTTTGAAATTTCTGAAACAAAAGAACTAGATTTTTTAATAAAAAAATTTAAAAAAGTTAAAGGTGTAATAGATGTATTTAGACATAAAAAATAGGAGGACAGATGAGAGCTGTAGTACAGAGAGTATCTCAAGGAAAAGTTGAAGTCAATAATGAAGTAGTAGGTAAAATCAACAAGGGATTGTTGATTTTATTAGGAGTAGAAAGAGGAGATACTAAAGATGATTTAAAGTATATCCAAGATAAAGTATGTAATTTAAGAATATTCGAAGATGAAAATGAAAAAATGAATTTATCCCTTAAAGATATAGATGGAGAACTTCTTATAGTTCCACAGTTCACCCTACATGGAGATGCTAGAAAAGGAAGAAGACCAAGTTTTATAAATGCAGAAGATCCTGTAAAAGCTGAAGAATTTTACGAAAAACTTATAGAGAACTGTAATAAAACTATTAGAAATGTTCAAAGTGGAAAATTTGGAGCAGATATGAAGGTTAGTTTAACAAACGACGGACCGGTAACTATACTGCTTGATAGCAAGAAAATATTTTAACAAGGAGGAAATAAATTGATTATTGAAACACTTAGATTAGGCTCTTACGGAGCAAACTGTTATTTAGTAGGAAGTGAAAAATCCAAGGACATTATGATAATTGATCCTGGGGCTGAAAGCAGCAAAGTTAAAAACATAATACAAAAAAAATCCTACAATCCAAAATTCATATTACTTACCCACGGACATGGCGATCATATTGGAGGAGTTAAGGATTTAAAAAAAGAATATAATATACCAGTTTACATACATAAAAAGGACAGTAATATGCTGAAAGACGAAAAACTAAACTTCACGAAAATGATGTTTAAAAACGGAGTATCTTTAAATGCAGATAAATTTCTAGAAGATGGGGCTACTATAACTTTAGACAATATGAAATTTGAAGTTATTCACACACCAGGACATACTCCCGGTGGAATATGTTTAAAGCATAAAGATGTAGTGTTTACAGGAGATACCCTATTTAAAGGCTCAATTGGTAGAACAGATCTTCCAGGAGGTTCCTACGACCAGATTATCAAATCAATCAAAGAAAAACTCATGACATTAGATGACAATACTGTAGTATATCCTGGGCACGAAGGTAAATCTACTATAAAACAGGAAAGGGAAAACAATCCTTTTATAAAATGATAAACGTTATATGTAAAGATAAAAATAAGCAAATAAACATATACAACATAATAAAGATTTTCCAAGGTGAGGAAGAGATTACCTTTTCTAAAAAGATTAAGGGTAGGGGACTAGATATTGATATAGGAGTAATTGACGAAATAGGATCAGTTAAGATATATAAGGATGGAAATTTAGTTAAAGAAAATTACATCAACAATACCGAATATAACTACAGTAAAGGCAAATTGATTGTAAACACCCTTTATGAAGCCTTATCAGAGTACTTTAAGTATGAAGCTGATTACGGTACACTGACTGGGATTAGGCCTGTTAAGCTTGTTAGGACCTACATAAAAAAAGGATATAATCTTAACCAATTGAAAAAAATCTTAAATAAAAGGTACTACTTAAGTAATAAAAAAACTGAAGAACTTTTTTATATAGCCCAAAAAGAAAGCCAGTTGATTAATTCCGATAAAATATCTATCTATGTAAATATACCTTTTTGTCCAAGCAAGTGTAAATACTGTAATTTTGTATCCTTTATTAACAGAGAAGATGAAATAGAAAAATACATTGAGTATTTAAAAAAAGATTTAATGGAAAACTTCAGATTAATCAATAGATATAATTTAGAAGTAGAGAGCATATATATAGGTGGCGGTACACCATCAATTTTGAACAATAGCCTTATGGAGGAATTACTTTCATACATCAAAGCCAATATTTTAGATTTTAAAGAATTTACCTTTGAAGCTGGTAGGACAGATACCCTGACTGAAGAAAAACTTGAAATAATGGCTAGATACGGTGTAAATAGGATAAGTATAAACCCTCAAAGCTTTAATCAAGATACTTTATTTAATTTAAACAGATATCAGGATTTATCTGAATTAGAAAGATATTTTAAATTATGTAAAAATAAAAATATATCCATTAATTCAGATCTAATTTTAGGGCTTCCGGGGGAGAATTTTTTAGATATCAAGAGTTCTCTAGATAAATTAATTGAACTCAATCCTGATAATATTACATTACACACTCTATCAATCAAGAATAATTCGGGGATAAGTAAAGAAAAACTAATGTCAGAAGAAGAACTTTTAGATTCATATAATTATGCTAAATCAAAACTTAAATCTAAAAATTATCAACCCTACTATCTATACAGGCAAAAAGATATTGTGGAAAACTTAGATAATATAGGGTATTCTAAGTTAAATAAAGAATCTCTTTACAATATGAACATGATAGAAGAATCCCAGACTGTAATTTCAGCTGGATTGGGAAGTGTAACTAAAATCGTTGGAAATACTGGTATTAAAAGAATACCTTATAATAAAAGCTTTAAAGATTATTACCATAAATATATTTATGTAAACCAAAATAAAGAAGAATATTTGAAAAAGATTCTGGAGGAGGAATAATGGTAGAAAAAAAGAACTTTAAACCTACAATAAAATGCGGTCTTTTAAGACAGGACCATATAGGAGAAACTGTAGTAGTAAGTGGATGGACTCAAAAGCAAAGAAGCCTTGGAGGCCTTGTTTTTGTTGACTTAAGAGATATTAGCGGCTTAGTACAGATTGTATTCGATGATAAAGAAAATAAAGAACTTTTAGAAAAAAGTGAAGAAATAAAATCTGAGTATGTTATTGGTGTAGAAGGAATTGTAAGAGAGAGACAGTCTAAAAACCCTAATATGCCTACTGGAGACATAGAAATATATGCAAAAGATTTAAAAATATTCAGTGAATCTGATACACCACCGATATATATAAAGGACGACGATGATATATCAGAAGACTTGAGACTTAAGAATAGGTTCTTAGAGCTTAGAAAACCTTACATGCAGAGTAATCTAAAGGTAAGAAGCAAGACAGTAAATATCATTAGAAATTTTATGGAAGAAAAGGGATTTTTAGAAATAGAAACTCCTATTTTGAACAAACCTACACCTGAAGGTGCTAGAGATTACCTGGTTCCTAGTAGAACTAACAAGGGAAAATTCTTTGCACTGCCTCAATCGCCGCAAATTTTCAAACAGCTTCTTATGGTATCAGGATATGATAGGTACTACCAGATAGCTAAGTGTTTTAGGGATGAAGATCTAAGAGCAAACAGACAGCCGGAATTCACTCAACTTGATATGGAAATGTCTTTTGTAGATGAAGAGGATGTAATTAAAATAAACGAAGAATTGGTAAAGAGAATTTTCAAAGAAGTTTTAGATTATGAAGTTGAAACACCTATTAAAAGAATGACTTATACAGAAGCAATGAATAGGTACGGTACAGACAAGCCTGACTTGAGATTTGGATTTGAATTCAAAGACCTTACATATATATTTGAAAATTCTAAGTTCAATGCTTTTAAGAGTAATACAAAAAAAGGCAAATCCGTTAAGGGAATTGTAGTAGAAGGTAAATCCGAGGAATTTTCAAGAAATAAGATTTCTAAATTAGAAAAATATATCAAGACATACAATGCTAAAGGACTAGCCTGGTTTAAATACGAAGATGGTGGTCTAGATTCACCTATTAACAAATTCTTATCTGAAGAAGAGCTGGACACCATCATTAAGGATTTAGACCTTAAAGAAAAAGATATAGTATTTGTAGTAGCAGATGAAAATAATAACGTAAATAATGCTTTAGGAGCTTTAAGAAAGAAAATAGCAGAAGATTTAGACCTAATAAATAATGATGAGTTTGAGATGCTATGGATTACAGAATTTCCTCTACTTGAATACGATGAGGAAGAAGAAAGATATGCTGCTAAACACCATCCTTTCACAAGTCCTACGGATGAAGATATGGATAAATTAGAAACCGACCCTGGTTCTGTAAAAGCTAAAGCTTATGATTTAGTTATAAATGGTGAAGAACTAGGTGGAGGAAGTATAAGGATAACAAATTCTAAACTTCAAAATAGGATGTTTAGGGTTTTAGGTATTACAGAAGAAGAAGCTGACAGAAAATTCGGCTTCCTACTAGATGCATTTAAATATGGAGTTCCTCCTCACGGTGGCATTGCTTTTGGTTTAGATAGACTTATTATGACTCTTACTGATTCTAAAAATATCAGAGACGTAATAGCCTTTCCAAAGACTCAAAAAGCAACCTGTCTACTGTCTAATGCACCAACTGATGTAGACGAAAAACAACTAGAAGAGTTAGGATTGAAAATAATTGAATAATAAACCATATCAAAGAAGCGAATTAATATATAAAAATAAAATTGAAAAAATAAAAAAATCTAACATAATAATATTTGGACTAGGCGGCGTAGGTAGTGTAGCCGCCGAATCTATTTCAAGAAACTTTATAAAAAATCTAACTATTGTTGATTACGATATCTACGAAGTATCCAACTTAAATAGACAGCTTTATTCCAACTACGATAATATTGGAAAAAAGAAAGTAGATGTTTTAAAAGAAAATATCAAAAAACACTGTAAGGATACAAATATTGTAGCTAGAGGAGATAAAGTTACAGATTCTAATATAGAAGGATTTTTCAATATAAATTACGACTATGTTATAGATGCTGTAGACGATGTAAAGGCAAAGTTAGCTATCATTAAATACTGTAGGGATAATAATATTCCGGTTGTAAGCTGTATGGGTACCGGCAATAGGATTAACCCACAAATGCTAACTATTGATGATATTTTTAAAACTTTTAACTGTCCTTTAGCAAAGAAAATGAGAAAAGAACTTAAAAGGTTAGGAATTTTATCCCTAGATACTGTATTTTCAAAAGAAAAACCAGTAGAAACTGTAGATAAAAAACTAGGAAGCACATCCTTTGTTCCTGGTTCTGCTGGACTTTTACTGGCATCTTATGTTATAAATAAAATAGCCTTTGAAGAATAGGAAGTGATGAAATGAAAAAAATAGGACAAGTAGTTCATATAGATAAGGAAGAAGCTTTGGTAAAAGTACCTAGAGCATCATCCTGCGGAGATAATTGTTCATCCTGCAGCAGTGGTTGCAGCGATAGTGGACATATCATAAAAATCAAAAATGACGACTACCATACTGGAGAGTTTGTTGAGTTAAATGCCAGAGCTAAAAACATACTATTATATTCTGTTTTAGCTTACGGATTACCTTTAATAATAATGATAGTTACAATTGCTTACTCCATGAATACTTTACAATTAGGAGAAGCAGTAGCTGGATTAATGGGATTAGTTTCCTTAATAGCCTCTTATTTCATTATGAAAGCTATCGACAAATACTTACTTAAAGATACTTTAATTATAGAAGATATAAGAAAACTCTAAGAGGTGTAAGATATGAGTGATAATAAAAAATTAATCAACAGACTTAAAAGAATAGAAGGACAGATAAAGGGTATAGAAAGAATGATAGAAGAAGAAAAATTCTGTGGAGACATTCTTACCCAAATTACCGCTGCAAAATCAGCATTAAACAGCGTCGGTGGTATAGTCCTTGAAAATTACACGAAAGATTGTATAAAAAGCAGAGTTCAACATGAAGATCCTGAAAAGGCACTGGATGAATTAATCGAAATTATCGTAAAATACAGTAAAAAGTAAAGGAGAGTAAAATGTTTGAAAATGTAAAAAAAGCAGATGAAGAAATTTACAATTCCATACAAAGGGAAATTGGAAGACAGCACAGAAATATTGAACTTATAGCTTCAGAAAATATAGTATCAAAGGCAGTTCTTGAAGCTATGGGAAGTCAGCTTACAAATAAATATGCTGAAGGTTATCCTAATAAGAGATACTATGGAGGATGTGAGTTTGTAGATGAAGTAGAAATACTAGCTATAGAAAGACTTAAAAAACTATTTAATGCAGAACATGCTAACGTACAGCCTCATTCTGGCTCAAGCGCCAACATAGCTGTATATTTTGCTTTCTTAGAACCAGGAGATAAGATACTTGGGATGAATCTTTCAGAAGGTGGTCACCTTACCCATGGAAGTCCTGTAAATTTTTCAGGGAAACAATATGAAATCATTCCTTACGGAGTAGATAAAGAAACTGAAACTATAGATTACGATCAGGTAAAAAAATTAGCATTAAAAGAAAAACCAAAAATGATAATTGCAGGAGCAAGTGCATATTCTAGAATCATAGACTTTAAGAAATTTAGAGAAATTGCCGATGAAGTTGGAGCTATATTAATGGTAGATATGGCACATATTGCAGGATTAATAGCAGCAGGATTACATCCAAACCCAGTAGAATATGCAGACGTAGTTACTACTACTACTCATAAGACATTGAGAGGACCAAGAGGTGGAGCAATTCTTTGTAAGAAAGAACATGCAAAAAAAATTGATAAAGCAATTTTCCCGGGAACTCAAGGTGGACCATTGATGCATGTAATAGCTGCAAAAGCTGTATCCTTTAAAGAAGCTTTACAAGATGATTTTAAAGAATATCAGAAACAAATAATTAAAAATGCTAAAGTGTTAGCTGAAGAATTTGCTAAAAGAGATTTCAGAGTAGTTTCTGGTGGTACAGATAACCACCTTATGCTTTTAGACCTTAGAAGTAAAAATATTACAGGGAAAGATGCAGAAAAATTACTTGATGAAATAAACATTACTGTAAATAAAAACACTATCCCTGATGATCCAGAAAGCCCATTTGTTACCAGTGGCATTAGAGTAGGTACTCCGGCCATAACTACCATGGGATTAAGAGAAGAAGATATGTCGGAGCTTGCGGACATTATAAACGATGCTATACTTAAAAACCAGGATAAAGAAAAACTAATTGAAAGAGTTGCTAAATTAAGCGCAAAGGCGGATAATAATTAATAAAAATATGGAAAATGATTTTTTTAGTAGAAGTTATGAAAAGTTTATAGATAAAAATAAACCTTTAGCCGATCGAATGAGACCGGAAACTCTGGATGAGTTTTTTGGTCAAGAACACATAATAAGTGAAGGTAAAATGCTTAGGAGGATGATAGAAGCGGATATGATAAGCTCTATCATCCTTCATGGACCTACTGGAAGCGGTAAGACAACTTTAGGTAAAATAATTGCAGAACAAACGAAAAAAACTTTTAAAGTCCTTAATGCAGTTACTTCAGGTGTAAAAGATATTAAGCAGTATATTCAGGAAGCCATAAATGATATATCTATGCACAATAGACAGACCATAGTTTTTATAGATGAGATACACAGGTTTAATAAGCTTCAGCAGGATGCTCTCCTGCCCTATGTAGAAAATGGAACCATAATTCTCATAGGAGCAACTACAGAAAATCCTTACTTTGAAGTTAACAACGCCCTCTTGTCAAGATCTACAATATTTGAACTAAAGCCATTAACAGCGGAGAATATTAAAAGACTGTTGGAATATACCATTGAAAACGAAAAAAAGGGACTTGGGAAAAAACCTATAGTAGTTCACGATGAAGCTCTAGAAATTATAGCAAACTACTCCAATGGAGACGGTAGAAAAGCTTTAAATGCCTTAGAACTGGCAGTTACAACTACTAAAAATAATAAAGATGGAAATATTGAAATTACAAGAGACGTAGCAAAGGAAAGCATTCAAAAAAATACTATTTTCTACGATAAAAACGGAGATAAGCATTACGACTATATATCGGCTTTCATTAAAAGTATGCGGGGTTCAGATCCTGATGCAGCCCTTTTTTATCTAGCAAAAATGCTGGTTGCAGGAGAGGACCCTAAGTTTATAGGCAGGAGAATTATCATCTGTGCATCTGAAGATGTAGGTAATGCAGACCCTAAAGCCTTAGAAGTCGCCGTAAATGCATTTAAAGCCGTAGAGATTATCGGTATGCCTGAAGCTAGGATACTTTTAGCCCAAGCTGTAGTATATATAGCATGTGCTCCTAAAAGCAATACTTCCTACATGGGTATTAATAGGGCAATGTCTAAAGCTGAAAAATCAAACATAAATGTTCCAAGCTACTTAAAAGATGAAAGCTATAAACAAGATAAAGATACAAGTGACGGTATATACAAATACCCTCATAACTACAAATACAACTATGTAAAACAAAGATACTTACCGAAAGGAATAAATGATAAGTTTTATAATCCAGGAAACATAGGTTACGAAAAAAAGATGAAAAAATACTTAGAGTATCTTGAAAACCTGGATAAAGAGGTGCAGAAATGATAAAAAAAATACAAATAGAAAATCTATACAGCGATAGTTTTATAGATGAAATAAAAGACAGTACAAAAAATCTAAAAGAAGATAAGTCTTACAACGTTATAATTGAATACTACAATGAAAAAATACTTTCACCAGGACAGGAACTTGAAAACTGTGAAGTAAGTAAAGACCAACTTCTACTAAAAAAGAAAATTAGAAATTTTTACGAAAGTAAAAACATCAACATAAAAAAGCTGTATATTCTTGGATCTAAAGATTATACTTTAATGGAGGAAGCCAACTTTGCAGTAGAAGAAGCTGACACAAAAGAAGAGACTAAGGATATTATATGGCCTTGCAAGGAAATATTTTTCTACGACGGTGGAAAGAGAATTCTTGATGATATGCTGTACAATAACGAAATAGATATAGTAGAATACGAAAACCAGATCAAAACTTTAAAATACGAGTTTGGTCTTCTTGATGAATTTGAAGATGAATTATACCTTAACTAATTCATCTTTTTTTCTTGTAATCTTGACAAAACAAGTAGGGTATTGTATACTTTTTATACCCTATAAAATAAGTCGGGATTAGGAGGAAAAAGATGCTTTTATCAACAAAAGGAAAATATGGGCTAAAAGCTTCACTTGAGTTGGCCTTTTTTTATGGAAAAGGTCCAATAAACTTAAAGTCTATTTCAGAAAAATACAGCATACCTGAGAGCTATTTAGAACAGCTTTTAGCTAAACTAAAAAAATCAGGATATATTGAGACTATTAGAGGTAAGCAGGGTGGATACCTACTAGCAAAAGAACCGAAAGATATTACCGTAGGTATGATACTTAGAGCATTAGAAGGAGACATAAGTTCTTCTGATTGCCTTAAAAATGATAAATGCGGTAAAGAAGATACCTGTGTAACCCGAATAATTTTTGAAGATATAGAAAAAAGCATAAACAATATAATCGACAACACTACGTTACAAGACATGGTACAAAAAAGAAATGAATTTCCCAAGGAGGCTCGTCAATGAGAAAAGTATATTTTGACAATGCAGCGACTACAAGAGTAAAAGATGAAGTAATAGAAGAAATGCAAAAATATTACAGTGAATTATACGGAAATCCCTCTAGTATTTACAACTTCGGTCAGCTGGCAAAAAAAGCAGTAGAAAAATCAAGAGTAAAAGTAGCAAGATTGCTAAACAGCAATCCTGATGAAATATATTTCACCGGTGGAGGTTCTGAAGCTGATAACTGGGCTATTAAAGGAATACTTTCTGCCAACGAAAAAAAAGGAAACCATATAATAACAACTAAAATTGAACACCATGCAATATTACACACCTGTGAATATTTAGAAAAAAAGGGTGCAGAAGTAACCTATCTAGATGTAGATGAAAATGGACTTGTAGACATTAAGCAGTTGGAAGAATCCATCAAAGACAATACTGTACTTATAAGCATAATGTTCGCAAATAATGAAATAGGAACTGTTCAACCTATTAAAGAAATTGGAGAAATTGCTAAAAAACACGATATTTACTTCCATACCGATGCAGTCCAGGCAGTAGGTAATGAAGTAATAGATGTTAAAGATATGAATATAGATTTATTATCTTTATCAGCTCATAAAATTCACGGACCGAAAGGTGTAGGTGCCCTATACATTAAAAAAGGTACTCGAATTCATAACCTAATCCACGGTGGTGCTCAAGAGAAGAATAAAAGAGCAGGTACAGAAAATGTACCTGGAATAGCAGGATTAGGCAGAGCAGCTGATATAGCCTATAATAATTTCGACCAAAAAAGAGAAAAACTAATAAAACTAAGAGATAGATTAATCGAAAAAATAGATAAAGAAATTCCAGAGTGTCAGTTAAACGGACATAGAGAAAAAAGATTACCGGGAAATGTAAACTTTTCATTTAAGTACATAGAGGGAGAATCCCTTCTACTGTATTTAGACATGGAAGGTATCAGTGCATCCAGTGGTTCAGCTTGTACTTCAGGATCTTTAGATCCATCCCACGTGCTCATGTCTATAGGACTGCCTCATGAGATAGCTCACGGATCCTTAAGATTAAGTTTATCAGATTACAATACAGAGGAAGATGTAGATTATACAGTAGAAAAACTAATCAATGTAGTTAAAAGACTAAGACAAATGTCACCGCTATACAGTAAAAGGGAGGAATAATTAAATGTATACAGAAGAAGTAATGGATCACTTTAAAAATCCTAGAAACGTAGGAGAAATCAAAGATGCCGATGGAGTTGGTGAAGTAGGAAACGCCAAATGTGGAGATATAATGAAAATATATCTAAAAATTGATGAAAAGGACATAATTACAGACGTTAAATTTCTTACCTTTGGATGTGGCTCTGCTATTGCATCATCTAGTATGGCTACAGAACTCATTAAGGGTAAAAGCATAGATGAAGCTGTAGCTCTTACAAATAAAGCTGTAGTTGAAGCCCTAGGTGGATTACCAAAAGCAAAAGTACACTGTTCAGTACTAGCAGAACAGGCTGTAAAATCAGCACTTTACGATTACTCACAAAAAACTGGAAAACAGATCAAAGGCATAGAAAATTACAAGCCTGAGGACCCTCATGAGCATTAAAAAAGAAAAAGTTTTACTTGGTATGAGCGGCGGTATTGACAGTACCGCTGCTGCTGTTATATTGATGGAACAGGGATACCAGGTAGTAGGAGCAACATTTAAAGTTATAGACAATGAAAAAACCGACCATACAGTAAAAGATGCCGAAAAAGCCTGCGAAAAACTTGGAATTGAACACCATGTTTTAGATTATATAGACACCTTTAAAGAAACTGTAATCAGCGATTTTATAGACATGTATAAAAAGGGAAGAACGCCAAATCCCTGTGTGAAGTGCAATAAAGAAATTAAATATGATAAATTTTTGAAATCAGCAGAAAAACTAGGTATACACAAGATAGCAACGGGACAGTACGGACGTATTGTAGAGGAAGATAGAAACTACTATGTAAAAAAATCAGTTAACAAAAAGAAAGACCAAAGCTACTACCTTTATAATATAAAATATGAGAACTTAAAAAATATACTTCTTCCCATAGGAGAGTTAGACAGTAAATCAGAAGCTAGGCAAATAGCTTCAAAAAGCGGTATAGATTTTCACAGTAAAGTGGAAAGTCAGGACATATGCTTTATAAAAGATGATAACTACCAGGAATTTTTAAAAAACTATATAGATCAAAATCTCGAAGGTGAATTTATAGATGCTGAAGGAAATACACTAGGAAAACATAAAGGTATCCAAAACTATACTGTAGGACAAAGAAAAGGATTAGGTATAGCATTAGGAGAACCCCATTACGTTATAGACATTAACTATCAGACAAAGGATATTACCTTAGGACTTAAAGAAGATTTATACAGTAGTGAGTGTATTTTAAGAGAATTTAATATACTATATCCTGAGATAGATTTGGAAAATGAAGAATTCAATGCAAAAGTAAGATACTCCCATAAAGAAGAAAAAATAACTATAAAAAAAGATGGAGATAATTTAATAATAAAATTCAAAAATCCTGTAAGAGCCGTTACTTTAGGACAATCTCTGGTATTTTACAAAAGAGACTATCTAATCGGTGGAGGAATAATAGATAAGTAGCCCTTACATGTATTGACAAATGCATGTCCTTTAATTATAATTTTAGTAATGCTCGTCTTATATAAGGCGAGTTTAAATTTTTACGGGAGGAAACAATGAAAGATTATTCTGTTAGTTCAATTAGAAATAAATATATAGATTTTTTTAAAGAAAAAGGGCATTTACACCTTCACAGCTTTCCCCTTATACCTAAAAACGACGACAGTCTCCTACTTATAAATGCAGGAATGGCGCCTTTAAAAAAGTATTTTACGGGAAGCGAGACTCCACCGAGTCCTAGAGTCGTTACATGTCAAAAATGTCTTAGAACGGGAGATATTGATAATGTAGGAATAACTTCCAGACACTGTACATTCTTTGAAATGCTTGGAAACTTCTCCTTTGGAGATTACTTCAAAAAAGAAGCAATTACCTGGGGATGGGAGTTTATGACGGAGGTTATGGAAATTGATAAGGACAAGCTGTGGGTCTCTGTATATCACGAGGACGACGAAGCTTACGATATATGGGCTGAAGAAGTTAGAGTACCTAAAGAAAAAATAGTAAAACTTGGTAAAGAAGATAACTTTTGGGAACTGGAAGTAGGACCAAGTGGACCTTGCTCTGAAATATACTACGATAGAGGGAAAAAATACGGATGCGGTTTAGATGACTGTAAACCTGGATGCGATTGCGATAGGTATGTAGAAGTATGGAACCTTGTTTTCACCCAATACGATAAAGATAATGAAGGAAACTACAATCCACTTCCAAACCCAAATATAGATACGGGGTTAGGTCTTGAAAGAATGGCGGTAGTTCTCCAGGATAAAGAAAATGTATTTGAAGTAGAACCTTTCTTCTCTTTAATTAAAGAACTGGAGAAATTAAGCGGTCAAAAGTACAACGCACAAAATGATTTAGATATTTCCTTTAGAATAGTAAGTGACCATATAAGAGCTGTAACCTTTTTAATAGCTGATGGAGTTATGCCTTCAAATGAAGGTAGGGGATACGTTTTAAGAAGACTTCTAAGAAGAGCTTCAAGACACTGTAAACTTCTAGGTATAAAAGGTAATAAACTTAAAGAACTATCTAAACTTACTGTAAAATTATGGAACGAACCTTATCCAGAGCTTGAAGAAGCTAAGGATAATATATATAAAACTGTAGAAATAGAAGAAGAAAAATTCCAGCAAACAATAAACCAGGGACTTAATATACTAAGTGAATATATTAATAAGGCAGTAGAAAAAGGAGAAGATAGAATTTCGGGAGAAATTACCTTCAAACTTTACGATACCTATGGATTCCCTTATGAATTAACAGAAGAAATATTAAAAGAAAAAAATCTATCTACAGATAGAATTGAATTTGACAAGCTTATGGAACAGCAAAAAGAAGAAGCAAGAAAAGCTAGAACTAGTCAAAAAGGATCTATTTGGGATTCTTCTAATTTAATGGTAAGAGACATCAAAGCCACAGAATTTAAAGGATACCACCAGGATTCTATAACTTCTAAAATCACGGCTCTATTTGATGAAAATGGTCATAGGGTAGACCAATTAAAATACAAAGGATACCTTGTTACTGAAGAAACTGTTTTTTATCCTGAAGGGGGAGGACAGATAGGAGATAAGGGTACTTTAGAGTTAAATAATTCAAAATCAGAAATTATAGATACCATTAAAAAAAGTAATGTTATACTCCACCTAGTTGATGGTATAAAAGACACATTAAAAGTTGGAGAGGAAGTAGAATTAAAAATTAATACAAAACTTAGAAGAAGAGCAGAAGCAAACCATACATCTACTCATATACTTCATAAAGTACTGAGAGAAGAATTAGGAGACCATGTAAAGCAAAACGGTTCTTATGTAGATGACAAAAGACTTAGATTCGACTTTACCCACTTTAATGCTATAAGTCCTAATGCTATTAAAAATATTGAAAGTAGAGTAAATGAAATAGTATTTAGCAGCAAAGAAGTAAAAGAACACTTTATGACATTAAAGGAAGCTAAAAACCAGGATATAGTGGCTTTATTTGACTCTAAATACTCGGATGACGTTAGGGTTATAGAAGTAGATGATTTTAGTAAAGAACTTTGCGGTGGTACCCATGTAGATAATACTTCTAAAATTGGTTTATTTAAAATTATCGGTGAATCAAGTGTCGCTTCTGGAGTAAGAAGAATAGAAGCTATTACTTCTGATAAGGCTTTAGAGTATTTAAATGAAAAAGAAGATTACCTACAGGAGATAAGTGTAGAACTAAAAACTAAAGAAGATAATATTTTAGATAGGATAAAATCTTTAAATGAAGAATTAAAGGAAAAAGAAAAGGAAATAGAAAAATACAAGAATGAATTAATTAAAGATAATTTTTCCCAGTATTTGGAAAACTATCAAGAAGTTAAGGGTACAAAATTATTCACTATTAAATTTAAAGATACGGATAACGACACTCTAAGGAATATAACAGATAGAATTAAAGATAAAGAAAGTAGTGCAGTAATTTTATTAGCAGCTCATAACGGCGACAAGGTAATTTTTGTTGCAGGAGTTTCAAAGGACAATATTTCTAAAGGTATAAAGGCTGGAGACCTTGTGAGAGAGGCAGCTAAGATTACAGGAGGCGGCGGTGGCGGTCGTCCAGATTTCGCACAAGCCGGTGGTAAAAAACCTGAAAAGATTGACGAAGCATTTAAAAAAGTATATGATATTTTAAAAGGATGAAATTATTTATATTCTTAATTTATTAATCGGGGTGATGTTATGAAGGACAACCAAACAACAAAATTCAACTTTAACATCGACAATGTAAATGAGGTAAGAGAACTTATTAAAACCGTTTACAGTGCTCTTGAAGAAAAGGGATACAATCCTGTAAGTCAAATGACGGGATACATTCTTTCGGGAGATCCGACCTACATTACCAGTCACAACAATGCAAGAAGTATAGTAATGAAGGTTGAAAGAGACGAGTTGGTGGAAGAAATACTTAATCATTATATTAAAAGCTTGCAAGACGAATAAAATATGTTTAAGGAAGATATTTTCAACAAGGTATCTAGAATTTGCTACGGTACCTTGTCTTTAAGCAAACTTCAAAGCAGTCTCTCTACTAAAGAAAAATTATTCCTTCTAAATTACGCCTATAATTTAGGTATAAACTTTTACGATACTGCAGAGCTCTACGACAATTACAATCTTTTAAAAGAATTTTTAAAAGTTAAAACAAGAGAAGAAGTTTTTATATCTACAAAATCCTATTCATATGATAAAATAACTGCAGAGAAAAGTCTTGAAAAAGCCCTAAAAGAAATGAATACAGACTACATAGATATCTTCATGCTTCACGAACAGGAGGGTATTAATACCTTCAAAGGACACTACGAAGCTGTTAGGTACTTTTTAGGATGTAAAGATAAGGGAATTATTAAAAAATTCGGAATATCCACACATTTCATTAAAGGTGTAGAAGAAGTAGTAGATTTAGAAGAAATAGATGTAATTCACCCGATTATAAATAAAGATGGTATCGGTATAGCCGACGGCAGCAGATACCAGATGGAAGAAAGCATAAAAAAAGCCAAATCTAAAAATAAATTTATACTTAGTATGAAGCCTCTAGGTGGTGGACACCTAGGCACCAGGCCTGTAGAAGCCCTAAATTACATTAAAAATTTAGATTATATTGATTCTATAGCTCTTGGTATGAGGTATAAAGAAGAAATTGATTTCAACTTTAATCTACTGGTAAAAGACAATATTTTAAAGGACGAATTAAATAATATAAGCAAAAAAGAAAGAAAACTTAAGATAGCATATTGGTGCAAAGGGTGCGGAAAATGTGTTGAAAAATGCAACCAAAATGCTCTTGAGATAGTCAATGGCAAAGCAGGGGTAGATTTTGAAAAATGTACCTTGTGTAGCTATTGCGTTTCGGTATGCGAAGAATTTTGTATAAAAATAGTATAGGAGATGAGATGAAAGAAAGATACCTAGCACTGGATGTAGGTGAAAAGACCATAGGTTTAGCAGTAAGCGATCAATTAAATATTACTGCCCAAGGTCTAGACACTATATTCAGGCAGAGCTACAAAAAAGATTTTGAAGCTCTAAAAAAAGTCATAGAAGAATATGACGTTAATGTTTTAGTTGTAGGTTTACCTAAAAGACTAAACGGAGAAGTAGGAATCCAAGGAGAAAAAGTATTAAAATTTGTAGAAAAACTTAAAAGAGAAATACAAATAAAAGTTGAATTCCAAGATGAAAGAATGACTACAAAAATAGCGGAAAACACCCTTATACAGGGAAATGTTTCAAGAAAAAAAAGAAAAAAGGTTATCGATAAACTGGCAGCGGTAAATATACTGTCCGTTTATTTAGACAAGAGGAGTTAAAATGTCTGATATAGTAGAATTAATCAACGATGAAGGAAAAAAAGAAAAACTCATTCTACATACTGCATTTCATATAGACGATACTGAATACGCTGTATTAAGCTATCCAGATGAAGAAGAGGGTATGATTTACAGAGTAGATAGAGATGAGAAGAACATGCCTATATTCAATATAGTAGAAGATAGGGATGAGTTGCAGGAAGTCATAGATGTTTACGAAGGTATGGCTGAAGACTTAATATAGGGGAATTGTATGAATATATACATGGAAGATTTTAAAAAAAAATTAAATAAAGGCGGATACAAGATTACAAACCAGAGAAAAGTAATATTTGAAATTCTCTTAAAAAATTCAGGAAAGCATCTAAACCCGGAACAAATTTACGAACTAGTAAGAGAAGTAGATTCAGATATTGGAATTGCAACAGTTTACAGAACCACTAAGCTTTTTGAAGAAGTAGGTATTTTAAGTAAAGTATTATTTAATGATGGATGTGCCAGATACGAGATAGTATTGACAGAAGACGAATCTCACAGCCACCATCATTTGCTGTGCAACAACTGTGGGAAAATTATAGAAGTAAAAATGGACCTGCTTAACGAATTAGAAGAATTAATAGAAAAAGAGTACAATTTTGAAATACACAACCATAGTTTAAAATTCTACGGTTTGTGTAAGGGCTGTAAAGAGGAGGAAACAAATGGCAGTTAACAAAGATAGAAAATTAAAGATAATTCCTTTAGGGGGATTAGGAGAAATAGGAAAGAATATTACATTGTTAGAATACAATGATGAGATAATAATTATAGATTGCGGATTGGCATTTCCAGAAGACGAAATGCTTGGAATTGATATAGTAATTCCAGATATAAGCTACTTAATTAAAAATCAGCACAAAATAAAAGGATTATTTGTAACCCACGGTCACGAGGACCATATCGGGGCAATACCATATTTATTAAAGAAGATACCAAATGTACCAATATATGGAACTAAGCTTCCAATGGGACTTTTGGCAAATAAATTTATAGAGCACAATCTACAGGAAACAAAACTAAACACAATAAATCACGGGAACAAAATAAAAGCAGGAGAAAACTTCAGAGTACACTTTATAAGAAGTAATCACAGCATCCCTGATTCTTCGGCTTTAGCAATTGAAACACCTATAGGAGTAGTATTCCACACGGGAGACTTTAAAATAGATCAAACTCCCATAAACGATATGCCTATAGACTTACAAACTATAGCAGAGTACGGTAAAAAAGGTGTATTAGTAGCTTTTTCAGATAGTACAAATGTTGAAAGACCGGGATACACTATGTCTGAAAAGACTGTTGGTGCTAAATTTATCGACATATTTAAAAGAGCAAAGAAAAGAATCATAGTAGCAACCTTCGCATCAAACATCCACAGGATACAGCAGATAATAGATGCAGCAGCTATTTACAATAGAAAGGTAGCTATTTCCGGAAGAAGTATGCACAACACTATAGATATAGCACAAAAAACCGGATTTATAGATATACCTGAAAACATACTTATTAATGCGAGAGACCTTGATAAATACAAGGATAACCAGATCGTCGTAATATCTACAGGAAGCCAGGGAGAAGCTATGGCAGCCCTGTCAAGAATGGCAGCTAACTCCCACAGACAGGTTAAGCTTAAAAAAGGAGATATGGTTATATTCTCTGCTAATCCAATACCGGGAAATGAAAAAACTGTTAGTTCAGTAATAAATAAACTTTATGAAAAAGAAGTAGAGGTTATTTACGAAGCACTACATGATGTTCACGTATCTGGACACGCGAGACAGGAAGAACTTAAGCTTATGCTGAATCTTCTTAATCCTAGATTCTTTATACCAGTACACGGTGAAAGAAGACACCTGCAGCTTCATGCAGAATTAGCTGAAGAAATGGGAATTCACCACAACAACACTATAGTAGGATATAACGGTGATATTATAGAAGTTACGGACAACTATATTAAGACCACATCTAAAGTTCAGTCTGGAAATATTTTAGTAGACGGACTTGGTATCGGAGATGTAGGTAATATAGTACTAAGAGATAGAAAAAATCTTTCGGAAAACGGACTAATAGTAGCTGTTGTAACTATAGAGAAAAAATCAGGAAAAATTGCAGCAGGTCCGGATATAATATCCAGAGGATTTGTTTACGTAAGAGAAAATGAAGACCTGATGGAAGAATCCAAGAAAGTTGTTCAAAAAGCACTGGATAAATGCTTCCAAAACAAAGAAAGAGATTGGTCTGCAATTAAAAACACAATAAGACAGGACTTAAACCAGTTCATATACAACGAAATCAAAAGAAATCCAATGATTTTACCTATAATAATGGAAATTTAACGGAGACAACCTATGAATAAAGTACTGCTAGTATTAATCATAATAGTAGGTTTGGGTATAGGTTTTGGTTATAATTTTTATAACGAGAACCTTACACCAGTAGATAATGGTACTACTAAAATAATTACAATCGAACAGGGGGCAAGTTCCGATGAAATCGGAACTATTCTTCTTGAAAATAATTTAATAAAAAATCTAACAGTATACAAACTATACTTAAGACAAAGTAATTTAGGAAGTCAGCTTAAAGCAGGAGACTTTGAAATCAGCGATAGTTTATCCCTGCCGGAAATTGTAGATTTACTTATCCAAGGTGAAAATGTAGTTAAAACTATGAACTTCACCGTACCAGAAGGTTTAAACCTAAAGGAAATCGGAAATATCTTAAGCGAGAAGTTTGATTTCACTCAGGAAGAATTTTTAAAATTGACCCAAACAGTAGGTATATACAGAGAAAACTATGAATTTCTACAGGATGATGAAATAAAAACCTTAGAAGGATTTCTCTATCCAAACACCTACAACGTATATATAGACAGTACAGCTGATGATATTATCATTACAATGTTAAATGGCTTTGAAGAAATTTATGAAGAACATATTAAAGGAAATACAGGTGATAGAACTGTTTATGAAATAGTCAATATGGCTTCAGTAGTAGAAGGAGAAGCTCAGGTAGATGAAGAAAGACCTGTAATAGCAGGAGTATTTTATAACCGATTAGAAATGGGAATGATGCTTCAATCCTGTGCTACAGTACAGTATGCCTTAGGAGAAAAAAAGGAAAGACTATTAAATGAAGACCTTAAGGTAGAATCACTATACAATACCTACCTGCATACAGGCCTACCAGTAGCACCAATTAATTCTCCAGGACTTACTTCAATAAAAGCAGCCTTAAACCCTGAAGAAACGGACTACATTTACTTTCTTGCTAAAGGTGATGGGTCTCACTACTTTACAGATGATTATGACGACTTTTTAGATGCAAAAGCAAAATACATAAATTAGGTGATACTTTGGAATTAATAAACAAAATTTTTACAACAAATTACATAAAATCATTAATAGAAGAAGATGAAGAAATAGCAAGGTTCAGGAAAGAATCAGAGGATAGAAATATCCCTATAATTCACGAAGAGGTGGCTAACTTTATAAAAGTTATCCTCCATCTTCTTAAACCCTTAAAAATCTTAGAACTGGGAACTGCTGTAGGCTTTTCTTCTTTTTTTATGGCTAAAATTATTGATAATGATAATTTAGAAATAAAAACCATAGAGAGAAGAGATTCCTTTGTTGACGAAGCATCAAAAAATCTAGAAAGATTGAACTACAAAGGAAATATAGAAATCCTTCCAGGAGATGCTTTAGAAATATTAGAAAATTTAGAAGAAAAATTTGACTTAGTATTTATAGATGCAGCAAAAAGCAAATATCTGGATTTTTTACCCTACTGTTTCAATTTATTAAAAAAAGATGGTATTATTATATCAGATAACGTCCTTTACAAAGGAATGATAGCCAATGACGACTTAGTAGAAAGGAGACAGAAAACCATAGTTAGAAAAATGAGAAAATATTTAAAAACCATAAGTAACCACCCCTCTATGGAATCTTCAGTACTTCCTTTAGGAGATGGACTTGCAATTACTGTAAAAAAAGGAGAAACATATGAATAACATTGAACTTCTAGCTCCAGCTGGAAACTTGGAAAAACTAAAGATGGCTGTACTATATGGCGCTGACGCCGTATACTTTGGTGGACAGAACTTCGGACTAAGAGCTGGTGCAAAGAATTTTGATTTAGAAGATATAGAAGAAGGGGTAAAGTTCTGCCACGACAATGGAGCTAAAGCTTACGTGACAGTAAATATGATACCTCACGAAGACGATTTAAAAGATTTAGAAAAATATATAGAATTTTTAGAGGAAATAAAAGTAGATGCAGTTATAGTTGCAGATCCGGGAATTATGAGTATAGTTAAAAATACTGCCCCAGATATAGAGATTCATTTAAGTACCCAGGCAAATACTACAAATTCCCAAAGTGCAGACTTTTGGTACTCTCAAGGAGTAAAAAGAATAGTACTAGCTAGAGAACTATCCTTAAAAGAAATTGAACAAATTCACTTAAATAAAAATGTAGACTTAGATTTAGAAGCCTTCGTTCACGGCGCTATGTGCATATCTTACTCAGGTAGGTGTCTACTAAGCAGCTATATGGCTGGAAGACATGCAAACCTAGGAGACTGTGCCCAACCATGCAGGTGGAAGTATGCCCTTGTAGAGCAGACCCGTCCGGGAGAGTACTATCCCATCATGGAAGATGACCAGGGAAGCTTCATACTTAATTCAAAAGATTTATGTATGTTAAATAATCTTCAAGATATTGTAGGAGTGGGAGTTAAATCTTTAAAAATAGAAGGCCGTATGAAAAGCTCTTACTATACAGCTACTGTTGTTAGGTCCTATAGAAAGGCTATCGACAATCTAAAAAACAATAATTTTGATAAAGAATACTGGTTCAATGAAATTCTTAAAGCCTCTCACAGAGACTTTACTACAGGATTTTACTACGGCAATCCTAAGGATTCAGGACAGCTCTATACATCCAGTTCCTATATAAGAGAGTATGACTTTATAGGTTGGATAAAAGACTACGATCCAGTAAGTAAAATAGCAACTGTAGAACAGAGAAATAAATTCTCTGTAGGAGAAGAAGTTGAAATCTTTGGGCCTCATATTGAACATATGGACTTTAAAATAGAAAATATAGTTGATGATAAGGGAGAAGAAGTAGAGTCAGCTCCTCATCCCCAGCAGATTGTAAAACTAAAAATGGACCTAGACGTAAAAAAAGATTATCTAATTAGAAGAAAAAGATAAAGAAAGGATTTAATATGAACAGACCTATTTTTATTGGAATAACTGGAGGCAGCGGCTCTGGTAAAACTACTATAGTAAATAAGATAAAGACGGAAATACCTAGAAAAAGCGTGCTGGTAATAGAGCAGGACTCATACTATAAGGACCAGAGTGAGCTTTCCTACGAAGAAAGGTGTAAAACCAACTATGACCATCCCTTAGCCTTCGACAGCGACTTGCTAGTAGAACATTTAGAAAATTTATCTAAGTGGGAAGATATTCAAAAACCTACCTACGATTATTCTATTCACAATAGAAAAGAAGAAAGGGAACTTGTAAAACCAAAGGATATAATTATCCTTGAAGGTATACTGATATTTTACGATGAAAGACTTAGAGATTTGCTCGATATAAAAATATTTGTAGATACGGATTCAGATATCAGACTTGTAAGAAGAATAATTAGAGATATTAACGAAAGAGGAAGAACCATAGAGTCAGTACTTAACCAGTACATGAAGACCGTAAGACCAGCTCACGAACAATTCATAGAACCAACTAAAAAATTCGCCGATATTATTATTCCTGAAGGTGGAGAAAACTTAGTTGCTATAGATATTATGGTTACAAAAATTAAATCCTTAATTAAAACAATATAAGATTTTTAGGTTATATAACTAATTAAATTAGTTGTATAACCTATTTTTATTGATTTTTTAACATATTATGGTATTATTAATATATATTATGTTAAAAAAAACTAAACAAAGAGTGGTGGAAATATGGCGAACAACGAAAGTGGAATGAAACTTGGAGAACTTTTAGTATATTCTGGGAAAATTACTCAAAAGCAGCTTTATCAAGCTTTAGAGACCCAGAAACAGTCGGGGAAAAAGCTTGGAGAGATAATTATAGACAACGGTTGGGCTTCAGAAAATGAAGTTATGGACGTATTAGAAGACCAAATGGGTATAGAAAGTTTTAATATGAAAGAAGAAGTTATTGAACCGGAAATTCCAAGACTAATAACTGAAAATTTAGCTAGAAGATACACGGTCCTTCCGGTTAAAATAGTAGACAATAAGTTAAAAGTAGCAATGTATGACCCTTTAAATATATTTGCTATAGAAGATATAGAAATAGCTACAGGATTAAAAATAAAACCTGTCCTAGCTCCTAAAAAAGATATTATGGGAGCAATAGATCAGTACTTTGGCAAGCAAACGGCGGAAAAGGCAGTTGAAGACTTTGTTAAGCAGTATAATGAAGGAAGAGAAACAAGTCTTGATGAAGAAACTTTAGAAGCAATAAAAAATGCACCGGTAGTAAGGCTTGTAAATTCAATTATAAAGCAGGCTCTTAAATCAAGAGCTAGTGATATACATATAGAACCCTTAGAAGATACTCTTAGAATAAGATTTAGGATAGACGGTCAACTTCAGGAAATCATGTCACCATCTAAAAATACCCTTTCAGCTATAGTTACAAGGATAAAAATTATAGCAGGACTGAATATAGCAGAAAAAAGGCAACCTCAAGATGGTAGAGTACAGATGGAAATCGATGGTAGAAATATAGACCTTCGTATATCTATATTACCAACTGTACATGGGGAAAAGATAGTTATAAGACTACTAGACAGTGCAAATGCACTTCTTACTAAGGAACAGCTTGGATTTACAGAAGAAAACCTTAAACTATTTAACAGCATACTTGATATTCCTAACGGTATTATCCTGGTAACAGGACCTACAGGAAGTGGTAAATCTACAACCCTATACTCAATTCTTAACGATTTTAACACTATAAATACAAACATAGTTACAGTAGAAGACCCAGTAGAGTATAAATTGGACGGCGTAAACCAGGTACAGGTGAATATAAAGGCAAAATTAACTTTTGCAAACGGTCTTAGATCTATACTTAGACAGGATCCAGATATTATCATGATTGGTGAAATAAGAGATGCAGAGACGGCAGAAATAGCTGTAAGAGCAGCAATTACGGGACATATAGTTCTGAGTACCATCCACACCAACGACGCCCCATCGACCATTATGAGACTGGTTGATATGGGAATCAAGCCTTTTCTTATCGCCACCTCAGTAAAGGGTATAGTAGCCCAGCGTCTTGCTAGGGAAATATGTAATGGCTGTAAAACTTCTTATACTATTACACCAGAAGAAAAGGATATCCTGGGAGTAGATGAAGATATCATCTTATATAAAGGAGAAGGATGCCAAAAGTGCTACAATACAGGATATAAAGGCAGAACAGCAGTAAATGAAATTATGAAAGTAACTGGAACGATAAGAAGCCTAGTAGACAAGGATGCCACTACTGATGAAATTAGGGAAGCTGCTTTGAAAGAAGGTATGGTTTCATTAAGAGAAAACTGTAGACAACTAGTACTAAAAGGAGTTACTACAGTTGAGGAAATGCTTAGAGTTGCTTACACTTTAGATTAAATAAGGAGGGGTATTGTGAGTATAGATATAATTAATTATCTGAGGCGTATCATAGAAATAGGCGCATCAGACCTTCACGTTACTGTTGGTCACTATATATCAATGAGGATAGACGGTAAACTTGAGATAGTAGGGGATAGGAAATTAACTCCAGAAGACACTTATGACATTTCTAAACAACTACTAGATGAAAAGCAGATGGAAGCCCTTAAAGAAAAAGGTGATATAGACTTCTCCTTCGCTATAAAAGGAGTAGGTAGGTTTAGGATAAATGCCTTCAAGCAAAGAGGAAGCCATAGCTTAGCTATAAGAGCTGTAAGTTTAAATATTCCAAGTTTAGAAGACTTAAAATTACCTAAAATACTTAAAGACCTTACCCAGAAAAAAAGAGGCATGATTATTTTCGCTGGACCTACTGGAAGCGGTAAGTCTACTTCCCTAGCTTCAATGATAGACATAATTAATAGACAAAGAAGTGAACACATATTAACTTTGGAAGATCCGATAGAGTACCTACATAAACACAATAAATGCATGGTTAACCAGAGGGAGTATGGTTCAGATTTTAAAAGTTTTCCCCAAGGTCTTAGAGCATCATTAAGACAGGATCCGGATATCATACTACTTGGTGAAATGAGAGATTTGGAATCTGTAGAAATAGCCTTGACAGCAGCAGAAACGGGACACTTACTTTTCTCCACCCTGCATACTATAGGAGCAGCAGCTACCATAGATAGGATTATTGACGTATTTCCACCCCACCAGCAGCAGCAGGTATCAGTACAGCTGGCTAACGTACTGGTAGCAGTAGTATCCCAGCAGCTTATGGTAAAAAAAGAAGGTGGAAGGGTAGTAGCTACAGAAGTTATGATAACTACTCCAGCCATTAAAAACCTAATAAGAGAGAAGAAAACCCACCAGATTCAAAATGCTATACAGACGGGAACAAAATATGGAATGCACACTATGGATAACGACCTGCTCAGACTATACAGAAACAACACCATATCAAAAGAAACCGTATTACAGTATGGTATAGATTTAGAATATCTAAAAAGATATCTTATATAGGGGGAATATAAATGCCTAACTTTAACTATACTGCTTTAAACCAAGCAGGTAAAAAAATACATGGAAACCATAATGCATCTTCAATTACTGAAGTAATTGAAATGTTAAAAAGGAAAAACTATATCCCTATTGAAATAAATCAAAATAAATCAAAATCTAGAGACATTTCAATTTTTGATAGTTTTTCTAGAGTTACTACAAAAGATCTTGCGGTATTTTGCAGGCAGTTTCAGGTTATGTTAAATGCTGGTGTTCCTATAGTAAACTCATTGGATATATTAAAACATCAAACGGAAAAGAAAAAATTTGTAGAAATAATAGAAGACCTATACGAACAGGTACAGAAGGGCTCAACTTTTTCGGAAGCCCTATTAAACCATAAAAATGTTTTTCCTGAGATTATGATAAGCATGGTAGAAGCTGGAGAAGTTTCAGGAAATCTTGATATTATCATGGAAAGATTATCGGTACACTTCGAAAAAGAATTTAAAATTGAAAACAAGGTTAAAGGTGCTATGATATACCCTATTATTTTACTTATAGCAGTAATATCAGTAGTGTCATTTTTATTAGTATTTGTAATGCCAACCTTTATAGGTATGTTTGAAGGTTCGGGGGTGGAACTACCAAAATTAACCCAGGTACTTTTAAGTATAAGTGATTTCTTAAGGAGTAAATGGTATGTAGTATTTGGTGCTATAGCACTTGTAGTAATCATATATAAAAGACTTATGAAGGAAGAGAACTTAAGAATAAAGAGAGACAAGTTAAAATTAAGATTACCTATAATAAAGAATGTACAGATAAAAGTAGCTTCTTCCAGATTTACCAGGACATTATCTACCCTTATAAGCAGTGGTGTAGAGCTAATGAAATCCATAGAAATAGTAAGCAGGGTAACGGGAAATGCATATATCGCTACAACATTAGTCGAGGTAAAAGAAGACCTGAGAAAGGGTGGCACTTTATCTGAACCCTTGGAAAGACGTGGAATTTTTCCACCTATGATACCGGCTATGGTAAATATAGGAGAAGAATCTGGGGCTATAGATGAAGTTCTGGATAAAACTGCCAACTTTTACGATGAAGAAGTTGAAACGGCTATAAATAAGATGACTACAATGCTAGAGCCAATAATGATTGTTATTATGGCTGTAGTAGTAGGATTTGTAGTTATTGCCATGATGCTGCCTATGTTTGATATGTTTCAAACAGTGCAATAAAATACATAAATTTACTTTACTCACTGATATCAGTGTGGTATAATGAATACTATAAAGAATCTAACCCTAAAAGGGGTAGAAATATATTAAAAGGGAAACATAAGGAGGATAACAAAATGTTTAAATTTGTAAACAAAAGATTAAGAAACAGGAAAGGGTTCACCCTTATTGAACTGATTGTTGTTATTGCTATTTTGGGGATTTTGGCAGCGATAGCTGTACCTAGATTGGGTGGGTTTCAAGAAAATGCAAGAATAGCTGCTGACGAAGCAACTGCTGCTACCATTGCAAAAGCTGTAGAAATGTACAATGCCTCAAATAATACGAAATTAGCTGCATCTGCAGTTACAGCGACAGCGACAGTAACTGCAATAGGTAGTATGGTTGATACTACAGAATTATTCACATCAACTTTATATGGAAGTACTGCAGCAATTGGTGTTCCTAAGTTTAGATATAACGCTACTACTGGTGTAGTCGAAGTTACTAATTCGGCTGAACCAGCAGTTTTGGTTTATCCACAACCATAGTAATAATAAGGTTGACAGTTACTATAAGAGTACTAGGTGCCAAGTGGTACAAGGTGCCTGGCACCACCCGGTGTTTAAGTATTTGGGGTAGGACTATGGGTACCAGATACGACAATAGGTACCACGTACCACCCCGGCGGTAACGGCGGTAACTTTTTGAAGAATGCAGTGATTTGAATGTTTTGGGGCGCTGTATTTTGAATTGGGTTAGAAAACGTACCTGGGACAATGGGTACCACATACCACCCCGGCGGTAACGGCAGCACAAGACAAGGGGGACAGGAACTTTGTCTCATGGAAAAATGAATTAGTGGGCTGTAATTTACAAAATTGAATTAAAACTAACACTAACACAGAGGCTTAGGATCATTTGATTCTGAGCCTTTGGTTATATTGTGGGCCTTTGGTTATTTGGGGTTGTGGTATACTGGAAATAAATTCAGATTCTCAATTTAATATGGAGGTGTGTAAATGTCCATAGTCAAAATCTTAAGAGAAAAAGGTGACAAACATTTCAATATAGAAAAATATCCGCTTGAGGATTTATCTTCATCACATACGATTCTATTCTTGATTGATCATATGGAAATTATTTCTGACTACTTCACAGAGCATAGATTAGAGAGTCTTAGCAACGAGGATAAATACTACGACTTTTTATTCCTTCAATTCATCGAGAAATTTGAAACTGATATAGAACACATACCAAGTGAGTACGGCACGCAACTAAAAGAACTGGTGTACTTTGCAAAAAATGAGAAGGCACAAATAAATAATGGAGATATAATCAAATGCATCAAGGAGAATTATAAGTCAATTTTCAAGGCTGCTGATGATCACTATGATTCTGGTCTAAGAGATGAAACTCTCAATTATTTAATCTGTTTCAATTCTGGATTTAGGGATTGTGGAGTTTTTGAGTATCTGATAAAACACTACACATATTACGCGCTGGATAATCTAGAAAGATTACTTAGTATTTTTAAGCAGAATGGTAATCGTCTAGTGCGTCTGTTGATGATAGAACAAATACACAGAATATTGGACGTAAGGTTTGGGATGATATGTGAAGCGATAGTAGGAATCCATAATCGCGGAATTATTGATATCGCAGTGGAAAGTGCAAGGATTGTCTATAATAAGATAATTGAAAGAAATAAATCAGGTGAAGATGCTTTTTCCTTGCAGATTGACTTGAATTTAGCATATAAAACTCTATACCATTTGAAGATGGAGGAAGCTAAACAATTACTGTCACTAAAAAGAGAAATAGATAAAAGAGTAAACGGATGGATTGAAAATGATGGACAAGTATTCGAGTTCGAAATACCAATCGGAGAGTACAGGAGATATCTCGAAGAATATGATGCGCCACCTTTTTATAAATACCTTGCTTTGACACATGACATAAATAATGAAACAAAATTATGGAAATCCCACATTGATTCACTATCTGAAGACAAGCAAGTTTCCCTTATGGACCTTGTAGCAACAGCACAAGGAACTAACTCATATTTTACATTGAGTAAAAAAATGTCTTTTGATATTTATATAACCAACTATTCTCTTCAATTAATCAATTGGTTTTCGATTCCAAAATTTGAAGATGAATTTAGGGAATTTTTTAAGTCAAATGTGGATTATATTTTTGAAGTATTAAACCATGATATTAGTTTTGAAGGACTGGATGAAAATATAAAAAATTTCCTGGATTTAGTCTCTGGAGCTATTAGCGAGCGCGAACATGGTATAGCACTATTCAATAAGACTATGTTCTTGATATCATTCCTAGAGAAAACATTGAGGTTGATATACTTATCGGTAGATACCAAAATATTCTTTGAGAAAAATATAACTCTTGGATCAATATTTGGATCAAATAACAATTTAAATCCTGTCATGTTAAGACTTCTTGGGGAACATCAACTCAGATGGACAAGATACTATCTATTAAAAGATGATGATGAAGTTGGTCTTGAGTACAGAAATAGAATAGCTCATCTAAGAGATGTTAAACCAAATAATTTTACTACAAACGAGTTTTTAAGTATTGTATGGATTGTTTTATCAACTTTAAATACAGTATTTGTTAATCTCATTAATGATGAGGATTTGGAAGAGTACATTATGAATGCAAGGAAGGATGAAGTGGATGGTGAATATTCAGTTTAGAGCTTATTTTTCAATTCAACATCTTAAGTCGGCTTATCTTTTGGGTATAGAAAGCAAAAAATTGGAAGAATTAGATTTAACGAATATATGTGGTTCAGAAAAAAACGACCTGATTTCAAGGAATCTAGCATTTGTTACAGGTTCGCTATTTGCATCAGTATCATTCTTGGAAGCAACTATCAGAGAAGTAATTTGTGATATTATAGATACGAAAGATAGAACATTATATATCCCTACTAAAGACAGAGATAGTGTCGTAGTAGATTGGAATAAAAAGAGTAGAGATAGTCTGGAGAGATTGTCTATTTTAAATAAATATCAGAGGACATTAAGTATACTTAATAAAGTCACATTCGATAGTGGCTCAGAGATTTTTATTGATCTCATAAATGTCATTGAAGTTAGAAATGCATTAATACACTATAACCCAGAAGATTATTCCATTCACTCTCCTTTTGTAAGTGAAATCAATAACCAGCATGCACTGACAGAATATCTTGATGGGAAGTTTGAACACTCAGTATTCTTTGAGAGAACAGGCAATCCTTTTTTTCCTGACAAGTGTTTAGGAGATGGATTTTCAAGATGGACATTAGAGAACTCCATAAAATTTGTAAATGAATTCCACAATAAAATTGGGTTAAAGCCAATCTATAAACATATAACTGAAGACATTAAGCTTTGAAAATAAGATAATTGTATTAATTCCTTTTTTATTGACCGCTCAAATTTGAGCCACCAATATTGACCTAGGGGCGGTCAAATCCCTACAACCCTTCCAAATGGTGACCGCGTCAGGGTCACGTGTGAAAAATCGCGAAATTCGATAGGGGGGATACCCCAAGAGCGCTTTAATAATAGCCACAAGGTTGTAATGTGCTGAAAATAGCGCATTATCAAGCCCTGAGGCTATTTTTGTTTCGTCCAAATGGTTCTAAAATTGCATAATTATAATGCAGAAAAAGCCATAAAATATGTATAAATAACTTGCTAAAATACCCTGTTTGAGTGATTAATGTAATAGGGAATTTTTAAGGAGGTACAAGATGCGAGCATTATTTGGAAGGAAAATCGAGAACATTGTGGACTTAAGAGAGGACAGGAAAGGATGGTGTCAAATGGAACTCAATTACAACGTCAAAGGTGAGAGACGAAAGCAGCTGGTGAAGGCTTTAGAAGAAATTATCGGTACCAAATCAGAGTACATGGGCGTACCGACATTTGCCTATCGTATAGGTAGGGTTATGGTGGACAGGGCTGGAACGGTCACCAACGAAGGTACATCTATAGAGGTGTTTAAGAATGCTGCCATAGCTCTTAGCTTAAGAGGTTTTCAACCAGAGGGCGGTCTTGAGCAAGCTGGTATAAGAGTTAAAGGGGAGAAAGTGACAATCGCAGATGCAGCAGCTGCAGATTCTAATAAAGTGACTCTTTTGGAAATCCAGATGCCCAGAGACATGTTTACTGAAAAGGGGCTTGAGAACCTGAAAAGGATCGTCCATGCCAAAGGCGATCTTATTAAGAAGGCCATCGGTACTGATGACTTACCTTTGAATTTCGAAGAAGATACCATCGGCTTTCCTTGGTTTCCTCTTAAGGGTGATGCAGATGAAGTAGCTCACCACGAAAAATTCATCGAAGCACTCTGCCGCATGGCCATCAATCAAAAGCGGGTAACTGCCAAAGCGGTAAAAAGCGAAAACGAGAAGTACGACTTCAGGTGCTTTCTTTTAAGGCTTGGCTTCATAGGGGATGACCACAAGACTTTCAGACGCTACTATCTGAGGAACCTTTCAGGGAACGCGGCCTTTAAGCGTGTGGAGTCATGAGTCTGGATAAGCTCAAAGTCTAAAAAGAAAAACGGATAGATGGGTTGTAGGGTCCACAGGTCTATCCGTTTTGCCATTTCAGTTATCTAAAACGTCCATATTTGGTTTATAAGGTGTGCAGGTCATCGTTTCGCCTGATGTAAATGGTATTAGCTGCTAAGTGGGTTTTGCCATTTTCGCTCGGCGCAGTAGTTGGTCATGTCCCTTAGAGTTTTGAAATAATGGCCGCTGCCTCTGTACTGAAGGCACCAGAGGTCTCTCGCTTCAGAACGCTTATCACGCATCACGATGACCGGGTAGAAGTGTTCTAAACTCATCACGCGGATGATGTCAAAGTGCTCTGTATCAAGACCGGCTTTTATGCTTCTAGGGATTTTTTGCATGTGTTTCAGCTCCTTTCCTATTCCCTCGTTTGAATCTGCGTTTTTTTACACGAAGCCCCAGCCCGCTGTCCGTATTGAAAAGGACCAGGGATAAACATAGCCCTACGCCATTCTAATTAGCTTTACAGCCTCTGGTACTATTAACTTTCCATCAAGCCTTTCAAATCCTAAAAATCCAGTTTCATAGTTGACAGCGTATAACTCTGTTAACCTGGAGATTGTAAGGGGCTGACGTTGTATGATCCAGTAGAAGCTAAAGTCTCCAAAGGCAATGGGTGATTTACCAGTCTCGATACTAGGCATATAGTTTGAGTAATAAACAGGCTTACCTAGGATGGTATCATCCACACTATTGTAAAGATAGTTACCGTTAGCATCCTTTAAGGTTCTAAGGTAAAAAGCTGTTTCATCATTCATAAGCCATACAGCATTTCTTCTGTGTTCAGGCTTTAGAGAGAAGTATAGCTTGATTACATCATCATAGCTTAGATCAACACCTTCCTCTGTGGTTACGCTAACTTCTCCGCCACCTGTGGCATGTAATATCCCAGTAGGAGCATCAATGCCTGTACCATTTATAAAGGCATCCTCTTCAGCTCTGCCAAATCTTCTGGAAAACTCGTTCTCAAGATAAGCTTCAATGTTGAAGTTGTTATCACCTACAAAGCTATTCTTGATCTTTGATATGGCAGCCAGTTTATAGGAATTTGCTGATATTTGTTTAAACCCATCTGCGCTTTCCGGTATGGCTGTCATTTCCTTTAGCCACTGGGCACTGCCTATGGAAGTAATGACATTAATGGTTCCTTCGTTGGTAGAAGAGTCAATGGTAGTGGCTAATCTTCTAAAGACATTTTCCTTCTCTAGGGTCTTAAGGTACTTCTCATTGAATTCGCTGGGAACAACATATCCTGAAGAATTTCCTCCTTCACTCATATCAGAGGGTCTGTCGTGTTTTCCCCTCATTGTGTTCCAAAATGCATAGTTGTAAGTTGCAGTAGTTTTCATTTAAAAATCCTCCTTTTATTTTGAGGGCGGTCATTTTTGAGCACCCTGGTAATCAAGTAAATCAAATTGTCTTTCTTGCTCGTTGGTATTTCGTTGCTGTAGTCCTAACTGGCTTAAGCTCGATACCTTAACCAGATAATAATAGATGGCTATCCATTCTGTTTTTCCTCCTTTCTGAGTCGACTAGTCAAATCAGGATAGAGTGGGGGATAGGCTTTATACCTTCCAACCTTCATGTAATAGGGTAGAGAGGCCACTCTAGTGAACACAATTGCCGGTGGTAATGATGATTTATATTTTTGGGGCAGTATGTGGCAGGTTTTTAGGTAAGTTTCTCGCGTGACTAAAGAAATTTAAAACCTACTGAAATTGCTGCCACAAGCTGCCCCATTGTGGATTTAGTCAAGGAATTCAATTCCTCTTAGGAGCTTATAACCAACAAAGACAGTGGTTTTCTCGCCACCGCTTCTTGGTCTTTTCCTTACGATCTCTCCCACATTGGAAAGGGCTGCCTTGAAGTTTCTGGCATTTTCTGCGTAGTAGCCATTTTCCCTGCACCAGCTCTGGTAGGCAAAGTATATGTCAGAGGTTCTCTCCTCACAGCTGCCATCTTCAATCAGGCGTTCTTCTATGAAGAGTCCAACCTTGTCATTCTCCCTGTGATAGGCAAGAGTAGCATCCTGTACAGACTTTGGCATATCAAGACCAGTCTTACAAAGCTTCTCATAGCCCTCAAGGACCCAGTTGAGAATGCCGCTGAGGTTTTCCTTCTTAAAGAACTCATGCTTGAGATTGTGGTCCCTCTCATGAGCTTTAAAGTGCCTTTCAAAAGGGATGATCTTAACGCGTCCACTGGTGAGAAGGGTTAAGTCTGTCACCGTTGGCAGGTGATTGGTGTTGGTGAAGATTTTAAATTGTGGTTTAAAGTCAAAGCTATTCTCGTGTAGAAATCTCGCATTGACCGTGTCACTCCCTGTCAGCGTCTTAAGAAGCGCAGCGCTGAGGGTCAGTTTCTTATCAGGTTCACTGATATTGACAAATCTTGCACCAGCAAGTCTTGCTACATCCTCTGAGGGTGCAGAGCCATTTCCGTTTGACTTGATTCCTATGGTCTCAGGTCTTGAGGTTCTGCCATAATCACCACAGATACGAAGGAAGGTCTCCATGGAGGTACCCTTGCCATTACGGGTAGTGGCACCAAAGAGGATGAACATGGCTTCATATCTTGTATCACCAGTAAGGGAATAGCCAAGGCTCTTTTGAAAGAAGTCTGCCTTTTCCTTATCTCCACTCATGACCTCATCAATAAACTTCTCCCATCTGGGACACTTGGCGGATGGATCATAATGGGCACCTGCTATTTTGGTAATGTAGTCCTCAGCCCTGTGGTCATAAAACTCACCTGTCTTAAGATGGAGAGTCCCATTTTGGCAGTTCAGTAGATAGATGTCTTTATCAAAGGCGCTGATGGAGAGGGGATGAACATCCTGGGCATCCTTTAGAATGGTTTCTCTTAGCCTTCTGGATTGCCACTTGGATACAAACTCGATGTATTGCTTTCTAAGCTGCTCTTCCTCAATGGAGAGGGCATATATCATAAGTTTATTGGCCAGTTTCTTACAAAGGTTCATGACCTTTAGGTTTCCAGTATCTGCTCGCCAGGCCCTGCCATCATAGACAAACCATTTCTTTCTCTCAGTGACATATCTGGCAATGCCGATGTAATGGTCTGCAAAGAGATTGCTGTTACCAATGTCGTTCCATCCGTAGCGCGGATTGCTGTGGGGGGATAATTCTACCAGGGGCTTGCAGCCTGGAACGTCAAAGTCCGATTCTATGGCAGAGAGCCTTCCCAGGGGGCTGTAGACTTCTGACACGCTCTCAGCGGCTTTTTCCAGGGTGATCTGACCATAGGTAGACCCGCTTTGTACCCTATCCCATTTATCCCTATAAAGACTACTTAGGCGAAATAGTCTGTCCATTTGGTTTAAGTCCCTACCACACCAGAAGGCCAGGTGGGTACAAAGGCCAAGGTCTGCTTCACTATGGGATTTGCCTTCAGGAATTTCACCAGCCCAGAGTCTATTAAACTCATCATGGTTTTTAGCCCCAGTTGCCTTTTTAAGCACCTCTTCATCAGAGAGGTAGGAGAAGGGAGGCTTGATGTTTTTATTCTTCTTTTTCTTCTTAGGTCTTAGCATAAAGCGGTCAAGAAGTATCTGCAGCTTATCCTTTGCATCAAGAATATCCCCCTTCTGAAACACATTACAAGTTATGGTTACAAACTTATTTGTAGCACCGCTGACGTAAACCTCCAGGCCAAGGGCCTTGTTATTAATGTAGTACTTCCCGGTATTGTATTTAAAACCTGGGGCCTTAAAGAGAATACGCAGGCCTGTTCCAGAAGGACTGATCTCCATATAAGAGCCATGGAATAATTCCACAATGGTCTTAGCCATAGAGCTAAGGGAGCCATCTTCATTGATACAGTGGTCCACATCAATGGCAGAGAAATCCTCAAAGACACCAATGCCCATTCCATCGTACTGGTTTATTAGTTTTAGAACTGAAGCAAGATCACTAAAGGTCTTTATATTATTTGGCTGAGCACGTCTTCCATTTATTTGATAGGGAACCTTCGTAGGTTTGTCCTGACCATTTCTTTCCTCGTACTTCCAAAGACAGTACTTTCCATTCTCTTTTAAGTCCTTAGGCAGATTGTCATATTGCATAGGGGATTCACCTCCTTCCTGGGGCTGGGTTTCTAATTTTAACTACTATAGGGTATGGTTTTATGTCTAGAGAGGTGATGAAATACATCTTTAGTCCTCATCTTCAAAGAGTTCTTCAGCGCATTCGCTGCAGAAATATCCTGAGTAGACGGAATCCATTTCCGCTGTGTCAATCAAAGTGGATATGAAGTTACCCAGATCTGTTACACAAAGCTTGCCACAGTTGTTACATTCCATTTGTATCTGCATCCTGTTCACCTCCTTTAGGTCTTTCAGAGCCATCCAACTGGCTAAGCAGCTCCAGTAGCTTGTCATAGTTGATAAACGCCTTTTTCCCTACATAGATAGCAGGGAGCTTACCATCCTTTAAAAGAAGCCTTATGGCATGTTCAGGCAGAATGCCTTTCTTGGCTATTTCCCTTACAGTAAGCATTGTGGGTTTGTTCTCTTTCAATTTATCCACTCCTTTCAATAAATTATAGTTTTGGTTTTCCCAGCCTTATAAGAAAGCTTCTAGTCCAGGCAGGGAACTCACAGTACAGAAAGATAAGAGAAGATGGGTAATCATTCCCATCAACAATCTCTCATAAAGTGAGATTTCTAATTTAATAATACAACATTGAGTGAGAGGCGTCAATGCTAAAAGTCACACAAAGTAAGATTAAATTAAAATAACTTAAAATAAATCTCACATTATGTTTGACAATACTCACTGATGGTGATATTATTAACTCAAGAAAGACAACAATACTAAATGAGGTGAGATGATGTTTGCTGAAAGATTAAAAGTATTAAGGGCGGAAAAGGGATTAACCCAGGTGGAGCTGGCAGATATGCTGGGAGTATCCAAAGGAACTGTAGGTATGTGGGAAACAGGAAAGAGAATGCCTAGTTTTGAGACCCTAGATGAACTGACAAGTATATTTGATAGGAGAATGGACTACATCCTTGGGTACTCCAATGACACCACTTCTCCAAACCCTACAGAGGAAGACATTGAGCAGCTTGGCACTTGGCTTGTGGAGGATGATTACACTGAAATTGTCTATTCCTTTCTAAGGCTTGATCATTATGGTCAGGAGGCAGTGGAGAGTCTTATAAGGGCAGAGACAAGAAGGTGCAAGGACCAGGGAACCCTTAAATCAAGGGATGAATTCCAGGCTCTGGTTAAGGTGAATGTAGTGGTGGAAGAGGAATAGGAGAGGTTTGGAAGCTGCTTTAATCTGCAGCTTCTTCTCTCTTTTAGGTGCTATTAAAATCATATCAAAACCCCTTATAAAGCTTGATATTATGCGGGTTTAGAGGTAATATGTGACACTAATAGGAGGAGAGTTTCTACCTATGATAATAGAAAATTTTTGGAAAGGAGTGGTTAGGATGCTACTAGGTGAAGCCTGTGAAAGGTTTAATGACTATTTGGAAAGTATCGATAGAAGTCCAATGACCATAGAGCGCTATTCAAGGGACATGATCTTCATTAGAAAGTACCTGGAAGAGAAAGCTAATGGACCTGTATTTGTGGATGAAATCACAGAAAAGGATCTGGAAGACTTTATGAAATACCTAAAAGATGTAAGGCAGTTTGCTCCAAGCAGTAGGAGCAGGTACTTTTACACCTTAAGAAGCTTTTATAAGTTTGCGACAAAGAAGGATATCGTAGAGAAGGATATTGCAGCAAAACTGGACACCATAAAGATGCCACAGAAGGAAAGGGTCTACCTGACAGAAGAAGAGGTGGTGCAGGTAGCAGATGCGATTGACATCTACCTGATTAAGCTTATTGTGTTATTTCTTTTTAACACAGGCTTAAGGATTTCAGAATGCAGAGATTTAAAACTTGAAGATGTGGATTTGGAGAAGAGGATCGTTTATGTAATAGAAGGGAAGAACAAGAAGGATAGGGTGGTTCCAATAAACAACAACCTTTATGAACTCTTAGTTGACTATATTGAAAACCATAGAGATGCACCAGAATCCGACTACTTCTTTGCAACAAGCCAATCTGGTAAAGGGAGCATTTCCTATCCCCACATTAGCCTTACCTTAAGGGAGGCTGCACAGAAGGCTGGAATAAAGAAGCAGGTGACTTGCCATATATTAAGGCACTCTTTTGCTTCAGCCCTTGTGAAAAAGAAAGTGGGCCTTGTGGAGATTCAAAAGCTCTTAGGGCATTCTAACCTGACGGTGACATCCATTTACACCCACACCAGCATGGATGCCCTGTCAGAAGCGGTGAATACACTAAACTAAGAAGAAGGGAGGAAGGACATGGCGCTTATAGAATGCAAGGAACCGGTATTTGATAGAAAGGTAAACAAGGTTCTGGAACTATTGGAGAAAGGAAAAGACAAAGAGACCATAGCAGAGGACTTAGGCTATACCAATCCCATATCCCTTGACAATTACATGAGAAGAAGAAACTTTGCATGGGAGTCCAGACAGAAAAAATATGTACCAGCTTCTGAAAAATATTCAGCCCAGGGCAGGAATAATATACTCAAACTAAAGGGAATATCCAAAGCTGCACTTGTTATTTCACTCTTTACAGAAGATGGAGCAGATCCAAGGGATATTGCAGAACAAACTGGATTTGTAAGCCACAATGACATGGCAGTCTATATGAAAAGAAAAGGCTATGAGTGGGATACAAAAAAGGCAAACTACGTGAAGGCAGAAATTGAAGATGAAGACAGTGAATCAAATATAAGCCAGATTAATGTTGGGTCAGAAGCAATGGAAGAAATTCTAAGAGAAATACTTCAGGGGATAAATGACTTAAAGGGTGGAAGAAAGAAGGGAAAAGGTAAGAAGGAGATTGGTGATGTGGCTTCAGAGATACCCAGGTACTTTCTTACTGGGGGCTATGGCACCAAGGCAGTGAGGATGAACTTAGTGCTTGACCACATGATCACAGCATTTAGCAAGGAGAAGTATATTTCCCAAAGAGAGATAGTGGAAGTAGCCATTGTGGAATTCTTTCTGAAATATGGGAAACCAGGACTCATCCAGGAGTTTCTGGATTAAAACTTAAAAGGAAATGAAAGGGGCTAAATCTTCTAATAAGTGGATTTAGCTCTTATTTGTTATGTTATAGTTCAAAGGGAAGAATTATAAGAAAAGTGACCGAATAGGAATCGGAAAAATGACCGAATGAAAATAGAAAAAGTGACCGAATAGGAATTGCAAAAATGACCGATTAGCTTTATAATGTAGTAGAGGTGAAATATAATGAGGAATCAAGATTATTTACCAAGAATCATTGATAAGGCTGTAGAAAGTCATTTAAAGACATTTGGAGCGGTTTGCATTGAAGGAGCTAAATGGTGTGGGAAAACCTGGACTGCGAATATCCACAGCAATAGCAGCATATATCTAGGAGATCCTGCTGGAAATTTCCAGAATAAGTCATTGGCAAAAATTGATCCCAAACTGGTATTAGAAGGTGATTCACCCAGGTTAATTGATGAATGGCAGGAAGTTCCTGAACTATGGGATGCAGTAAGATTTGAGGTGGACCAAAGAGGTAGGAAGGGGCAATTCATTTTAACAGGCTCTGCTACTCCTGCCCAGAAAGGAATACTACACAGTGGAGCAGGTAGGATATCTACCTTAAGAATGAGGCCTATGTCTTTATATGAGTCCAAAGATTCATCTGGCCAGATTTCCTTTCAAGATATTTGCAATGGGAGCTACAAGAACATTGGGGTTGATGAGGCAAGCATAGACACAATTATAAAGCTAATAATCAGAGGGGGATGGCCAGGGAGTTTGGGTATTGAAGCATCGGATTATACTACACTTGCAAGAGAATACTTAAATGCAACGATCAATCATGATATCTATAGACTTGAAGGGATTAATAGAAATACAAGAAAAA
>NZ_QBLR01000134.1:0-8899 GCF_003070835.1 Halanaerobium sp.
GATATTATTTGCTCTTGTAATAATTTTATTATTTATAATTAAAGATTTTTTCTATTCTCGACTACAACAACTGAACTCCTATACTCAAATAATCGAAAGTTTCTTAAAAGTAATTGACTCAAAAGACCATTATACTGAAGGTCACTGTGAACGAGTGGCTAAATATACATATCATCTATGTGATGAAATGGATTTATCATGGGCTAAATCAGAAAAAATAATAAGTGTTGCTAAAATTCATGACATAGGTAAAATTTATGTTGACGATGATATTTTGCGAAGTTCAGATAAATTAAGCGAACAGGAATATCAAGAAATTAAAAGACATACAGAATATGGATATCAACTTTTAAAGGATATAGATATTTTGAATAAAGAATTAGATGTAATTAAATACCACCATGAACGCTGGGACGGTAGAGGATACCCTGAAGGTCTGAAAGGAAAAGAAATCCCGGTAGGAGCCAGGATTTTAACGGCCTGTGATTCACTGGATGTAATGATTACCGGCAGAACATATAAACCGCCGATGACCAAAGAAGAAATCATTGAGGAATTTAAAAAATGCGCCGGGGGACAGTTCGATCCGGAAATTGCCGAGAAAATGATTAAATTAATCAGAGATGGATATTTTGATGATAAATTTAAAAGTGAAGAAAAAATCAGGAAATTAGAGTTGTCGCTTGAATATTAAACCGAAAAAGTTAAAAAGGGGAGAGCTGAATATGAATACAGAAATAAAAAAATTGATTCAGGAACTTGAAGGGGTAGTCTCCTGTAATTTAACAGGTGCAGATCAGATAGACGAAATCCACATTATAGCTGATAAGAAAAGAGATCCTAAAAGGATTGTTAGAGATGTTGAAACAGTCTGTCTGGTGCACAAAGATTTTAAAATAGACCATAAAAAGATCAGTATTGCCAGGATCGACAGTAATTTTGCAGAGGCTGCTGACACATTTTCCAGCGAAAGAATAGAACTTGTTTCAATTTATACTGAAAATAATCGCTCCCGCTGTAATGTGGAAATGAAAATCAATGGGCAGGAAATCAAAGAAAGTTTTGAAGCTCAAATTGGAGAAAGCATAGAAAAATTGATTGGAAGATCTGTTTTAACTATTTTAAATAAATATTTAGATTTTAAGCTGCAGCTTATTGTTGATGATATTTTTACGATCAAAGGCAAAGAGGAGCTGGTAATTGCTGAAATTTCAATGTATAACCCCGAAAACAATTTAAAACAGGAAAAATTAGTTGGAGCTGTTCATGTAAATAATAATATTTCCTTAGCAATTGCAAAGGCCTGTTTAAAAGCCGTTAATAGAAAGATCTGTTATTTTATCTAAAATAATAAATAGAGGTGATTATCTTGCTAAAAAAAATATTGATTCTAGTACTTTTAATAATAATTTCATTCTCAATATATACAGTATTGGCCAATCTCTATCTTGACCGCCAGTATGAGCAGGATGTCAGCTCTATGCAGAGACGATATACACTCAGTGATAATCTTTCGATTCCAAATCCAAATAGTATTTCTATTCCTTCTTCCTTAAGAAGATATATTCAGGCCAGTATTCCGGATCACAGAAATTTATCAACTTATGTTAATCTCAATTATTCTGGCAAATACCGTAAGGATAAATATGGTGAGATGTTTGATTTTAAAGTCAAATCATTTTACAATTTAAAAAACGAGGAGTTTGTCAGTGAGTGGTTTATTGATGAAAATCGGGTTACTTTTAATAAATTGCGAGAGGTATCGATTGGAGATAAACAGATTTATGAATTCAAATATATGGGAATTAAAAATAATCAGGAAGTTTACGGACAGAGTGCTCTACCTTTTCTAAAGAGCCGGATGATTATTGATGCAGTTTATTTTCCTTATTATTATTTAGCAAGCGGCAGTATAGATTATAGATACATGAGCAATAACCGGACACTTCTGGAGTTGAATACTACTTCTGGAAAACTTAATTATGTTCTTGATTTTAATGAACAGGGAAAATTAATTTCTATTACGACTGATGAATTTAATTTCGATGGAAACAGAGTTAGCCTCAAAGCTTATTATGATGATTATATAGATTATCAAAATTATAATCTGCCGGCTTCAATAACTGTGGAAATTGAAAATAACTTTGATAAATATGTTTTATATGAAGCCAATCTAGATAGTGTTACCTATAGATAAATAAAAAATAATTCTAATGCCTTTTGATTTGAATTTAAATCAGGGCATTTTTTCTGTGACATAGCTCACAGAACTAATAAAATAAAAGGCATATAATAAACTTGACAAAAGAAGTCGGAATTAATATAATATGTATTGACAGGCTAATTCTGTCTGTACATATTTATAATTATTATAATAACTTTCAAAAAGTATAAGAATATAAGGAGGAGTTTTAAATGTTTAGAAAAGTTAAAGATGATATTTACAGTGTGGGAATTATTGACTGGCACCGCAAGTTGTTTGATGAGTTGATTCCTCTACCTGATGGTACAAGTTATAACTCGTATTTTGTTAAAGGTGAAGAAAAGAATGCAATTATTGATACAGTAGAGCCTGATTTTGTTCAAGACTTTTTAGATAATTTAGATGATCTCGGGGTGGAAAAAATAGATTACATTATTTCCAACCATGCCGAGCAGGACCATTCAGGGTCTATTCCTCATTTATTAGAGAAGTTTCCGGAAGCTGAGGTTTTAAGTTCCAAAAAAGCAAAGCCAATGCTTTTAGACCTGCTTGATCTTGATTCTGATCAGATTAGAGTAGTTGAAGATGGTGAGACTGTTGATTTGGGTGGCCGCACCTTAGAGTTTATTGATACTCCCTGGGTTCACTGGCCTGAAACCATGTCAACCTATCTGCAGGAAGAAAATATTTTATTCCCCTGTGATTTCTTTGGCTCTCACCTGGCAACCAGTGATCTATTTGTAGAAGATCATAGTGAGGTTTATAAGGCTGCCAAAAGATATTATGCTGAGATTATGATGCCTTTTAGAATGATTATCAAAAAGAATCTGGCTAAATTAGAAGACTATGAGATTGACATGATTGCTCCCAGCCACGGTCCTATTTATGATAATCCAGAAATGATTTTAGAAGCCTATCAGGAATGGGTTAGTGATGAGGTTAAGCCAGAAGTTGTAGTGCCCTATGTTTCAATGCACGGCAGTACTGATGATTTAATAAAATACTTTATCAGTCGGTTGATTGATGAGGGAATTAAAGTTAAACCCTTTAATCTGGCCGATGTTGATTTAGGTGATCTGGCAATTTCACTTGTCGATGCATCAACTGTAATCTTTGGTTCTCCAACCGTTTTAACCGGACCACATCCATCTGCAGTATATGCAGCTTATCTGGCCAATGTCTTAAAGCCAAAAACCCGTTATGCTTCGATTATTGGTTCTTACGGCTGGGCAGGCAGAATGACTGATAAGCTCTTAGAGCTAATGCCTAACTTAAAGGTAGAACTCTATGATCCAGTTGTTGCAAAAGGCCACGGGGCAGAAGAGGATTATCAGGAAATTGACCGTCTGGTAGAAGAAGTAAAAGCTGACCTGGAAAATCTTTAGAAAATATAAATAAAGTTCGCTTTAATTGAATAATCTCCAAGAGAAGGCTCCTGTCTTAGCGCAGGGGCTTTTTTATGTTCATTTATGTTCACGCACCGGGTGCGTGAACATAAATGAACATTTTCAGTCAGATAGCTAAATTTAAATAAAGGTTTTTCAGGCTATAAAAAGAATTAATTATTTAAGACAGTTTTTAAAAGGCGGTGTAAATTTAATGATATATTTTAATAATGCTGCTACCAGCTGGCCCAAACCGGAGTCTGTTTATCAGGCGGTGGACACATTTTTTAGAAACTCAGGCATGAATCCCGGTCGTTCAGGTTCTGGGAAAAGTATTGATGCAGCCAGAATGGTTTTTGCAGGCAGGGAAGAAGTGGCTGATTTTTTTGGAGTTAATGATTCTGCTCATATAGTTTTCAATTCTGGAGCAACTGAATCTTTAAATACTGTAATTAAGGGTGTTTTAAAAAGAGGAGATCATGTTATAACTTCAAAGATGGAACATAACTCAGTGCTGAGACCGCTGGAGCGCTTAAAAATTGAGAAAGCAATTGAAGTAGATTACATAGATATAGACCCGGAAAGTGCAGAAATTGATTATCAGGGAATCATAAATGCTGTTAAAGATAATACCCGCTTAATTGTAATTTCTCATGCCTCCAATGTTCTGGGGACAGTTAATGATCTTAAAAAAATTGGAGAAATAGCTGCTGCAGAAAAAATATTGTTTTTAGTTGATGCAGCCCAGACAGCGGGAGTGATTCCTATTGATGTGGAGGAGCTGAAAATTGATTTTCTAGCAGTCCCGGGCCACAAGTCATTATTTGGACCACCAGGAGTTGGTGCTTTATATGTTAGAGATCCCAAGTCTATGCTGCCTTTAAAAGAAGGTGGAACCGGAACAAATTCCTTAAGCATTACTCAACCTGAAATAATGCCGGATTATCTGGAGGCAGGAACCCTTAATACACCTGGAATAATTGGTCTGGCGGCAGGAATTAAGTTTATTAAAAATGAAGGCCTTGCCAGGATTCATCAACGGGAGATGACTCTGCTTGAGCGGCTGATTGCCGGTTTAACTGATCTACCTGAGATAAAACTTTACGGAAAAAAAGAGATTAAAAATAGAACAGCTGTGACAGCATTTAATCATCAGGGTTTGAGCTCCAACCAACTGGCCTTTAAACTGCAGCAGGAATATGATATTCAGCTGCGGGGAGGCCTGCACTGTGCTCCTCTATTACATCAGAGCCTGGGCACAGACAAAACTGGAATGCTGAGGCTCAGCCCCGGTTATTTTAATACTGAAGCTGAGGTAGATAAATTTTTAAATATAATAGAAACGATTAAGTAATTTAATTTACTTTAAATAATTAACAGATCAAATTTAAAAATCCAAATTCTAACTGGAGGAATTAAAAATGAAAGAAATAGATGCACGTGGTTTAGTCTGCCCCAAGCCGGTTGTGCTGACCAAAAAAGCGATGGCTGATAATGATGAAATTTTAACTGTAGTTGATAATAGAACTGCTTCGGAAAATGTTGCTAAACTGGCTCGAAAAATGAAGGCAGAAGTTACGATTGTAGAAGAAGCTGAAGATTACTTTAAAATTATGATTAAAAAAACCGCCGCTGATAAAGCAGATGATAAAGCTGGTGCAGCTGTCGGCTCTGAGTCTGAATCTCAGCAGGGAAAAGTTTATTTAGTAGCCTCTGATACCTTAGGTGAAGGGGAAGAGGAGCTTGGTAAAATTTTGATTAAGGGCTTTCTTTCAACTCTACTTGATATTAAGCCCCAGCCTAAAAAAGTAATTTTCTTAAATGCTGGAGTTAAGCTGGCTGTTTTAGAAAAGGATGTGACTGCTGTTTTAGCTGATTTAGAAGCAGCAGGGGTTAAAATCTTACTCTGTGGAACCTGCCTGGATTATTACGAATTAAGTGATCAGGTTGAAGTTGGAGAGGTTAGCAACATGTATGAAATTGTCGACAGCCTCAACAGCAGCAGTACTGTCAGAGTTTAATTTGCTATTTTCTTTCATTAATTATATATTTATAGATGTAGATTTAAAGAAATAGTAAAGAAAGTTGGTGATATTATGTCTCAGATCAAATTAACTGATTACAGCAAAACTTCTGGTTGAGCAGCCAAGATGGGCCCTAAGGCTCTGGCGCAGGTTCTGCGTCGCGTTAATTTTCCTGCTGATCCGGAAAAACTTTTAATCGGTCTTGATAAGGCTGATGATGCTGCTGTCTACAGTCTAACAGATGATATAGCTTTGATTCAGACTCTTGATTTCTTTACCCCGGTAGTGGATGATCCCTATCTATTTGGACAGATTGCTGCTGCTAATGCCTTAAGTGATGTTTATGCAATGGGCGGCCAGCCTATTTTAGCAATGAATATTGTTGGTTTTCCGTCCTGTCTGGAAGCAGAGATTCTTTCTCAGATTCTGCAGGGAGGTGCTGATAAGGTTAAAGAAGCAGGTGCCAGCTTATGTGGCGGCCACACCGTTGTTGATGAAGAGCCCAAATATGGACTTTCGGTGACCGGGACTGTTCATCCAGATAATTTACTCAGCAACTCCGGTATAAAAGAAGGTGATCTCATTCTTTTAACAAAACCGCTGGGAACTGGAGTTATGGTTTCAGCAATTAAGGGTGGTTTCACTAAAAGTGATGAAAATAATCCGGCAGTAAAATCAATGTTAACATTAAATAATACTGCTTTAAAATATTTTGACCAGTATCAGATCAATGCCTGTACAGATGTAACCGGTTTTGGTTTGATTGGACATCTGCTTGAGATGTCAGAAAACAGCAATCTGGAAATTACAATTGAAGCTCCAGAGATTCCAATTTTTGAAGGAGTAAGAGATTTTGCAGAATCCGGACTTTTACCAGCAGGTGCTTATAAAAATAGAGATAATTATGAGGAATTTGTCAGTGAGAGCGGAAAAAGAGATCAGACTCTTTATGAGCTAATGTATGATCCGCAGACCTCAGGTGGCCTTTTAATTTCAGTTGCCGAAGAAGATGCAGCCGAGCTTTTAATTGATCTCTACGGAGAAGGCCTGGATGTTGCTGTGATTGCGAAAGCTAAAAAAGGTCAAAAAGGAGTTAAAATAGAATGGGAGTAAAGCAGGATAAGTTGATTTTATTTCAGTCGACTCATCATTCAATCAAGGCTGAAAAAGTTTTTATGGATAATGATTTACTTTACAGGATGGCAGCTGTACCACCGGAGATATCTACCGACTGTGGTTCGGCAATAGCTGTTCCCGCTGAACTGGAAGAACTGAAAGAACTGCTTGAGCATAATGATATTTTAGTTGAAGCAGTTTATGAAGTAAGTGAAAATAAAAGCGGGAAAAAATATAGAAAGATTTACAGTGCAAAATAATTGAAAAGGCTTTTCTCGAAATTTGAAATTGTGGGAAAAGCCTTTTTAGACTAAATAGCGGTCAGTTAATACCATAAATTTTCGAAATATTTAAAATAAAGTTTCAGAAATTAAGGAGGGTCTTAAATGTATGATGTTGCTGTTATAGGAGCGGGTGTGGTTGGTTCGGCAATAGCAAGAGAGTTATCTAAATATCAGCTTGAGCTAACACTGATTGAAAAAGAATCGGATGTTGCTACCGGTGCTTCCAAGGCCAATACAGGAATTGTCCACGGCGGCTATGTTGCTAAAGCAGGAACCTTAAAAGGAGAGCTCTGCATTAAGGGGAATTCCATGTATCAAAAGCTGAACGAAGAGCTTAATTTTGGCTACAAAAAAACAGGTGGTCTGGTGCTGGCTTTTGATGAAGAAGATGAAAAAACACTGGAAAAGATTTACCAGAATGCTTTAAAAGTCGGCCAGCCGGAAGAGGAGATAGAAATTATCGATGGTGATCGGATTAAAGAAATTGAGCCTCATGTCAGTGATCAGGTTCAGGCAGCTCTTTATTGTAAGAGTATTGGAGTCACCTCTCCCTATGAATTTACCATTGCCCTGGCAGAAAATGCTGTTGATAACGGAGTCGATTTAAAGCTGGAATCAGAAGTTATAAACATTGAAAAGGATAACGGATATTTTGAAATAGAAACAGTAAACGAAAAAATTAAAAGCCGCTATCTGATTAATGCAGCTGGAATTTATGCTGACCGGATTGCATCGATGCTTAATACTGATGATTTTGAAATTTATCCAATGCGGGGAGAATATGTGGTATTTAGCAAAAGTCAGTCTCACTTAGTTAATTCAGTTATTTTTCAGGCACCAAATCCTAAAACTAAAGGAGTAGTGGCCACAACAACTACTCACGGTAACTTTATGATCGGGCCCAATGCAGAAGAAATTGATAAAAAGAATGATGTCAGCACTACTTTTAAGGAAATTAAATATATCATTGACCAGGCCCGCCGCTCAGTACCGGATTTTGATACCAACAGGATGCTCAGAACCTTTGCCGGGTTGAGACCTAAAAGCACCAGAGGAGATTTTATAATCGAAGAGACAGAGCATAAAGGTTTCATTCAGGCAGCAGGTATTGATTCACCCGGTCTAACCTCTTCACCAGCAATTGCAAAAAAGCTAGTTAATATTTTAAAAGATTCAGGACTTAAGCTGAATAAGAAAGATGATTTTAATCCCCATCGACCAGGCATTGTGGTGGAAAAAGATGAAGATTTCGCCGGTGAAATAGACCATCAGGACCCGGAGAAGAATATTATCTGCCGCTGTGAAACGGTGACTGAAGCTGAAATCCTGGATGCTTTAAGTCGTTCGATTCCAATCAAAACAACTGATGCTGTTAAAAGAAGAACCTGGGCCAAAACCGGAGAGTGTCAGGCAAACTTCTGTGAAAGCAGGATTAAAAAGATAATCAGCCGAGAATTGAATATTCCAGTGGAAAAAGTAAAAAATCGGGATGAAGATTATGTGCCGGAGCGGCTTAATGTTTATGAGCTCAAAAAGAAGCTGAATTCTTAGCTTTAGATTTAAAATAAAAAAATCACAAATGACTGTTAAATTCAATTCTATTTTGTGATATTATGTGAATAATAACACAAAAGGAGATGGTAAGTTTGAAATTTTTTGATTTAGAAGAGTATCTAGAAAAGGATGAAAAATGTAATATTTTTAGTTATGAAGAAAAACATTCAATGCGAATTGTCCAATTTTTTGAAGGTGATTTTATGCCCCCCAGTCCCTTTAAAGGTGAATCCATTATGTTCTTAATGGAAGGAAAAATCAGCTATAAAATTAATAGAAAAGATTATATAATGATGAAAGCAATTAAAGAATTTTCTTCTCTGGGTTCTGGTT
>NZ_QBLR01000135.1:0-8889 GCF_003070835.1 Halanaerobium sp.
CATTTTCTTCTGTAAACTTATCAACTCTATCACCAAGTGTCTTAGATGAGATCATTGAAAGATAAATTGTCTCTCCTGTTAACACAAAAGAACGGGGATCTCCCCCGGAATAATCAACAATAAATCCTTCTTCATCAGAAATCTCCAAAAATTCCTCAGTTATCTCAGATGAAGTCGTACTCTCTAAATCACCAATTAATACTACTTCTTTTGATGGAATCATATAACCATCACCAAGATGTAAAAACATATGTCTAATTCACCCTCTTTTTTATTCTCCCCTTTTTAACCTGATAAACATTATAGGAGTTATTTTTAATTCCGGATAAATTTTCTCCATCTGTTGCTGTAATTATAGTCTGAATTTTATCAGCTATAATATTAATCAATGCTTTTCTTCTCAAACCATCTAATTCCGAAAAAACATCATCTAAAAGCAGGACTGGGTATTCTCCGGTCTCTGACTTCATAAATTCCAGTTCTGCCAGTTTTAACGATAGAGCAGCAGTTCGCTGCTGTCCCTGAGATCCATATTTGCGAAGATCCATATCATTAACCTTTAATATTAAATCATCTCTATGAGGTCCAACTACTGTATAACCTCTAGAAATTTCTTGATCTCTTTTATTTATTAACTCATCAATAAATAGTTCTCTTAATTCAGCTTCTCCCATTTTTTTAGAAAAATTATTAAGAGAAATATCATATTCCAGCTCTAAATTTTCCCTACCTTCAGTTATTTTACGTTGAGATAGTCTGGCCAGAATCTTTAATTTATCTATAACTTCTATTCTTTTTAAAATTATTTTTGAACCTACTACAGCTAACTGTTCATCCCAGACTGCAAGCATCTCACGATCAGTTGATTTACCATCTCTAATTGACTTTAATAGATTATTTCGCTGTTTTAAAAGATGATCATATTTATTTAAAAGGTGATTATAATAACGGCTGACCTGTGAAATTTCAAGATCTATAAACTCTCTTCTATGCGATGGTCCCTCTTTAACCAGCTTTAAATCCTCAGGAGAAAATAAAACTGCATTTAAATATCCCAGCAGTTCTTTCACTTTATCCAAAGGATTATCATTAATTTCAACCTGGCGTCCACTTTTTTCTAAACGCATGGCTAACTTTATTTTACCTTCTCTGCGCCGTAAAAGCAACTGAACAAGTGCTTTTTCCTGATCCCAGTTGATCATTTCGGAAGTAATGCTACTACGATGCGAGTTAGCAGTGGCCATTAAATAAATTGATTCTAAAAAATTAGTCTTCCCCTGGCCATTGTCACCCAGGAAAATATTTAAATTTGGATTTAAATCAATCATCAGCTCTTCAAAATTACGAAAATTTCGGCAGAGAACTCTTTCTAAATACATTAATTATCCCCGACTTACTTTATATTTTTTATCTTCAGCCTTTAATTTAACTATATCTCCAGCTTTTAAAGTTTTACCCCTCTTTAATTCTATTTCTCCATTAACCTCTACTTCTCCTGCCTGAATTAAATGTTTAGCTTCTCCACCACTCATTACAATATTGGCCCATTTTAAAAATTGATCTAAATTAATTGTATCACTTGTTATTTTTACTTCTTCCATTTCTAAAAACCTCCTCAATTACAGTAAGTGTACCCCCTGTTGATAACTTTTCAGATATCAACAGAGCATTACACTTTATTAGCTTTTAATTATGATTGTGAACGGACCGGCATAATCAGATAAATAAACTTATCCCCATCTTTTTGAGAATTAACAACAAGGGGATTTAATGGTCCTATCATTTCTATATTAATTTCGTCAGAATCCAATACTTTTAAGACATCAATGAAATAGCCGGCGTCAATATTAATTTTCTGCTCCGGACCTTCAATATCAATCTTTACTTCCTCATGTGCATAACCAGAACTACCCTCTGCTGAATTGATCTCCATTAAGCCATCATCTGCCTGCAGGGTAATTATATTTGCATCAAGTTTTGCAATCAGAGAAGCTCTTTTTACTGCCCCGTGCAGCTGGGAGAGATCTGCAGAAAATTTACTGTTTGATTCATCCGGAATAACCAGCTCATAATTTGGAAATTTACCCTCTATTAATCGAGAAATAACCTCTATTCCAGCAAAATTAAAACGAGCATAATTACTGTCAACCTCTATCTCAACACTTCCCTCATCTTCCAGTAAATTATTTAATTCCTGTAAGGTGCTGCCTGGTAAAATAACAGCAATTTTTTCATTAACTGAAGTCTGTAAGGGAGCTTCAATATATGAAAGACGGTATGTATTTGTAGAAACCATCTTTACTTTTTCTGCTTCAACTTCAAATAAAGCACCTGTTAAAGCAGGCTGAGTTTCATCTTTTGAGGTTGAAATTCTAACCTTTTTGATCATTTCTTTAAATTTACTTGAAGGCAGAGTAAACTTTGCACTCTCTTCTACCTGCGGCAAATTGGGAAATTCATCTGGATCATAACCATTTATTTTAAATAAAGAATTAAGACATTTAATCTGCAGCTGCCATTTATCCTTATTTAATTCTATCTTTACTTCTTCGTTTGGCAGTTCCCGAATAATATTTAAAAATTGAGTAGCTGGCAGTACAATTGATCCGTCAATTTCTGCCTCTACTTTTAAATCATATTTGATTCCCAACTCCAGATCAGTTGATTTTAAAGTTAATTTATTATTTTCCAGCTTTAAAAAGATACCAGTTAAAATAGGTAATGTTTGGTTTTTAGCGACAGCTCTTCTAACTATGTTCAGAGCATTATATAAATCTTTTTGATTGATTGAAAATTTCAAAGTATATCCCTCCTGATTAAAAGTTATTAACAAAAACGAAAATATATAATAATGGTTAATTTATTAATAAAACTAGTAGTAATAGTAGTAGGGGCTGTGAATATGTGGATAAGCCCTTAAGTACTATTGAGAGCCTGATTTCTACTGTAGATAAGTTGTTAGTCGATAGGACAAGAGTTATCCACATACTAACAGTTAAGAATTATCAACAATCTATCAACAGGCACCTTAATAATTATCCACAGAAAATGTTAATAGATAAAATGTGGAGCTAAGTATTAAAAAATTAACAGCAAAGAAAGCTTTAACCGTGCTTAATTGTGTCAATTAATCTTTCAATTTTATTATTAAAATCATCTTCATTTTCTATTTTTTCTTTAATTTTATTGTGAGCATGGATTACAGTTGTATGATCACGGCCGCCAAATTCATTACCAATATGAGGTAGAGAAAAATCAGTTAATTCTCGACTCAAATACATAGCTATCTGACGGGGAAAAGCTATATTTTGAGTTCTTTTTTTGGATTCCATATCTTCCATTTTTAAATTATAATCATCAGTTATAATTTTTTTGATCCTTTCAATATTAACTTCTATTGATTCATTTTTCTTTTTATTAACCAGATCTTTTAAAGCTTCTCTTGCCAGATCGACATCAATTTCCCTGTCAACAAGGGATGAATAGGCAATTACCTTAACCAGAGCCCCTTCTAATTCCCTAATATTAGATTGAATTTTATTGGCAATATAAATAACTACTTCATTTGGAATAGTTAGATTCTCTATATCTGCTTTTTTTCTCAAAATAGCAATTCTGGTTTCTAAATCAGGTTTCTGAATATCAGTAATTAAACCCCATTCAAAGCGGGAACGGAGCCTTTCTTCTAAAGTAGGAATTTCTTTTGGGGGGCGATCACTTGATATAATTAACTGGCGATTTGATTCATGTAATGTATTAAAGGTATGGAAAAATTCTTCCTGTGTTCTTTCTTTGCCGGCCAGAAACTGAATATCATCAACCAGTAGAATATCAATATTGCGGTATTTATCTCTAAAATCAACAGTAGAATCATCCTTGATAGAGTTAATGAGTTCATTGGTAAAGGTTTCCGAGGAAACATAAACAACTTTATAATCAGGATTATTTTTTAAAATAAAATGAGCAATAGCCTGCATCAGGTGAGTTTTTCCAAGTCCCACATCACCATAAATAAAAAGAGGATTATATGCCTTTGCTGGAGCTTCGGCAACGGCAAGAGATGCTGCATGAGCAAAGCGGTTACTGTTACCGACTACAAAAGTATCAAATGTATATTTTGGGTTAAAGCCATTTTGCTTTAATTCTGATTCTATACTTTCTTCTTCAATATTTTCTTCAACTATTTCAACTTCCTTAGTTTTTTCTTCAGCTTTATCTTTATTATTTTCCTTATTTTCTTTAAATTTTTTTACTTCTTTTGGAGTTAATAAAAGTAAAGTCCACTGATTACCAGTTAAATCTTCAAGGATTTCTTCTATTAAGTCAGTATACTGACTTTCTATCCATTCCTGGATAAAATTATTTGGTACCTGCAGTACTAGCTGATTTTCTGCAGTAGTCATAACTGCCTTAGTTTCTGAAAACCAGGTATTAAAACTGGGATTTGTAATTTTTTCTTTAATATTTTCTAAAGTTTTCTTCCAGATGTGATCTAATTCTTTTTGCGAGAAAGACATAAAATACCTCCTGTAATTCTAAAAAATTGTGCTCAAGTTAAAGTTATCCCCAATCAACGGGGATAAATAAGGGTTTATCCACAAAATTGTGGACAACTATACAAATTATCCACAGAAAAAAGAAATATAACTTTACTGTTAAAGCAGTAAAATCACTTTCTAAATTTAAAATTCGAATAAAAATTTGTTAATAAAAAGACAAAAGATATCCACAAAGAATGATTGTTATTAACAGTTTGTGGATAAAAAATTAAGAAACTGTGGATAAGTTGCTGTATTTGATTGGTTTTTATGGCTATGTTAATTATTTTATGAACAGATTGTTAATAATCTCTTAACTATTAGCTCGGTAAGGATAAAAATTTAATCCAAATAACCATATTAATAATAACAGATTATCAACAAATTATCAACAAAGGCTTTGAAAATTTATCTTGTGGATAAAGTTAAATCTCCTTGACTCTACTATCTAAATAGCATATAATTTTAAATGTATGAATAAAAAATTAGCTTAGTTGTGGATTATTTTAGCTGGAGGTTATTTGGTGGAGAGTCTTAAAAAGAATAAGGAGTTTAAAAAAGTATATGAAAATGGAAAATCATATGCGACAAGAAATCTTGTAATTTACTGCTTAAATTACAAAAAAGGAAAAAAGAATCGTTACGGTTTATCAGTCAGCAAAAAAATTGGTAATGCTGTTGTCAGAAACAGACTGAAAAGAAGATTGAGAGAGATTATTAGAGAAGTTGAAAGAGAAAAAGAATTTAAAGGTTATGATATAATTTTTATTGCCCGTAAACCAGTTGTTAATCTTGATTATCATCGTTTAAAAAGAGATGTAAAAAAGTTGTATCAAAAGATGAATATAATTTGAATTACATAGAAATTGGAGCTTATTAATTTTATTTATCTAATTCTACATAATTATTAGTAACAAAATGATTATGAAACTGGTTATATAAGGTGGTAAAATGAAAAAATTATTTTTGTTTTTTATTAAAATCTATCAGAAGATTATTTCACCCTGGACTCCCAAAAGCTGTCGTTTTCGTCCTACTTGTTCAGAATACACAAAACAGGCAATTCAAAAATACGGAGCTTTAAAAGGAGGCTGGATGGGATTAAAGCGAATTTTGCGCTGTCATCCTTTCAATCCTGGGGGATATGATCCGGTAGAATAGGAGGAATTTATTAAATGTTTGATTGGTTAATTAATGGAATGGCATACGCTTTAGATTTTATTTACAATATTGTTGGTAATTATGGTCTGGCAATTATTATTTTCACTCTGTTGATTAAGCTGGTACTTTATCCTTTAACAGCTAAACAGACGCGCTCAATGAGAGAGATGCAGGAAATACAGCCTGAAATGAAAAAAATTCAGGAAGAATATAAAGATGATAAGGAAAAGCAGCAGGAAGCAATGATGGAACTTTATCAAGAACACGGTGTTAATCCAGCTGCAGGTTGTCTGCCGATGATTGTTCAGATGGCAATTTTGATTCCTTTATACAGAACTATTTTTGCTTTAGGTGACAAAATGGCAAATGAAGCATTTTTATGGATTGGAACAATTACTAATGGATCACTGGCTGAGCCGGATATTGCAATTGTGCTTTTAAATGCACTTGTTATGCTGGGACAGACATATATGACTCAGAAAATTTCTGGAGGAGAAGGCAAAAGTAATAAGATGATGTACATGATGCCTCTCTTTATAGTATTTATTGGTTTCTCATTACCTGCTGGAGTCTTATTATACTGGTTTACATCAACCCTATTTACTGTAGGTCAGCAGTATTTTCTATCCAAAGAACCTAGCAGAATCAAGGGGGATGCAGAATAAAAATGAAAAGCATAAAAGTAGAAGCTAAAAATGTAGAAAAAGCTGTAGAAAAAGCTCTGAATAAATTAGGAATTACAAGAGAAGATGCTGAAATTAATGTTATAGATGAAGGTAGTAAAGGATTACTTGGATTAATCGGAACTAAAGATGCTGTTGTAGAAGTAAAAGAAGTTTTCGATCCTGTCAAAAAGGGCAAAGAGTTTTTGGAAAGCCTTTTAGAAAAAGCCAATATTAATGTTGGTGTAGAAATCATGGAAGAAAAAAGTGATGCTGAACAGGTAGTTTACAACCTAACAGGAGAAAAAGAACTGGGTCTGGTTATTGGTCATCGGGGAGAAACTCTTGATGCAATGCAGTATTTAACTTCTATCTATATTAATAAAGAGCTGGAAGAATATTTTAGAGTTCTACTTGATGCTGAAGGTTATCGTGATCGCCGCCAGCAAACTTTAGAAAGACTGGCAGAAAGACTGGCAGCAAAAGCAGAAAGAAAAAAGAGAAAAGTTGTTTTAGAGCCGATGCCGCCACATGAAAGAAGGATTATTCATATAGCACTCAAAGAAAATAAAAATGTTAAATCATACAGTGAGGGAAAAGAACCCTACCGTAAAGTTATGATAGAACCATTAGATAAATAAAATTATCTAATCTAAATAAAGTGCTGTATTACTTTGGTGCAGCAGTTAATAAACAGAAAATAAAAGAAGCAGATGGCTTTTATCATTAACCCAGCAGGGATTTTCTCTGCTGGGTTATCTTTTAGGAGGTGTTTAGAAATTGGATATATTAAAAGAAGATACTATTGCAGCAATTGCAACTCCATTTGGCACAGGAGGGACCGGTAAAATTAGAATTAGTGGACCCCGGGCTTATCAAATTGGAGATAAGATTTTTAACTCTATCAAAAAAGAGAAAAAGATTTCTGAGCAGGATACTTATACTGCTCACTATGGACATATCAAAGATCCGGAGACTGAGAAAATAATTGATGAGGTGGTTGCAGTGATGATGCGGGCTCCCCACTCATTTACCGGAGAAAATGTACTCGAATTTGACTGTCACGGAGGGATGACCCCCCTGAGAGCAGTGCTGGACTTAACTTTAAAACACGGAGCCAGGCTGGCTGAACCGGGAGAGTTTTCGCAGAGAGCTTTTCTGAACGGCAGAATTGACCTGGCTCAGGCAGAAGCTATTATCGAAGTTATTAATTCTAAAACGGAAAAAAGTCTGGATCTGGCTGTTGACCAGCTGAACGGGAAACTTTCTAAAAAGGTTGATCAAATTAAAGAAGAGGCTGTAGAAATACTTGCTCATCTGGAAGCTGCTATTGATTATCCAGAAGATGAAATTGAAGGATTTTCTCCGGCTGAGCTGGGTGATAAATTTAATTATTTAAAAGAAGAGATAGAAAAATTATTAAAAAGTAGTAAACAGGGTAAGATCTATAAAGAAGGTTTGAAAACTGTAATTGTTGGTAAGCCAAATGTAGGTAAATCAAGCCTTTTAAATTATTTTTTAGAAGAAAAAAGGGCAATTGTAACAGATATTCCCGGAACAACCAGGGATGTTATTGAAGAATATATTAATCTGCAGGGGATCCCACTAAAAATTATTGATACAGCTGGGATTAGAGAAACAAGAGATGCTGTAGAAAAAATTGGAGTTGAACGCACCAGAAAATCAGCCGAAAAAGCAGATCTGGTGCTCTTTATGCTTGATATAAATCAGGGAATTACAGCAGAAGATAGAGAAATTTATAAATTAATTAAAGATAAGCCTCTGATAGTAATAGTAAACAAGACTGATCTACCGGCAAAGATTGAAAAACAAAAGATTGAAAATGAGTTTGCTGAGCACAGTGTTCTCTGGATATCACTTTTAGAAGAAGAAGGATTAAATGAACTAAAAGATGATATTTTAGCTGAAATTTTGGATGAGGAAATTGATACAGATGCTGAAACAGTAGTCACTCAGAGCAGACATCGTGATGCTCTAGTTAAGGCTGAAGAAGCAATTGAACGGGTAATTGTTTCACATGAAACAAATATGCCTTATGATTTTTTAACTATTGATTTAAAAGACTGCCTTGATGGACTTGGAAAGATAACAGGAGAAACAGTCGCAGATGACATTTTAGATAGAATATTTAATGAATTTTGTCTGGGAAAATAATTTTAAAAGTAAGGGAGAGATATAATGGATTTTCATAGATATCCAAAAGAGTACGATGTAATTGTCATTGGAGCCGGTCATGCCGGTTGTGAAGCATCTCTGGCACCTGCAAGAATGGGTATGAAGACTTTAACCCTAACAGTTAGTCTGGATCATGTGGCATTTATGCCCTGTAATCCTTCACTCGGAGGACCTGGTAAGTCACATATAGTGCGAGAAATTGATGCTTTAGGCGGAGAAATGGCCAAAAACATGGATGAAACAATGATTCAAATCAGAATGCTGAATACAAGTAAGGGTCCAGCAGTTCATGGTCTGCGGGGCCAATCAGATAAAGATGAATACCACAAGCG
>NZ_QBLR01000136.1:0-8849 GCF_003070835.1 Halanaerobium sp.
AATATAGACACAAAACAAGGTGGGTGGTAAAATAATGCAGAGTTTTTGTGAATTTTTATACAATAAATACAGCTTTTCTCCTCAAACTCAGCTTAAAATTAAAGAAAAAACAGAAACTGAAGGAATTAAAGCTTTAATTGATTATCTCAGAGAAGAAAAATTGCTTACTGAAGATGAACTGCTGCAGGCAGTAGCAGCATATTTTGAAATTGATTTATTTAGGCATTCCAAAATTAAAGCAGTAAAAAATTCAAAACTGCAGCTCGATATCTCTCAGGTAGAAAAGTATAGTCTGATTCTGTTGTCAGAAGCTGAGGGAGAGTATTTATTTGGGACTTTATATCCACCGGATTTATTTTTAGAGGAAAATTTGAAATTTAAATTCAAAGATAATATCAAATTTTATCTGATGTCTGAAGCTGAATTTAAAGAGACGAAGAATTTAATTTACAGCAACTATTTTCAGCTGGATCAGCAGGAACTGCTGAGTGAACTTGGAGATTTTAAAAAAATTGACAGCAGAGACATAGACAGCTTAAAAAATATAGTAGAAGATGCACCGGTGGTTAAGCTTTTAAACAAAATCTTAACTGAGGCAATTTCTTTAAATGCCAGTGATATTCACCTGGAAAAAAAGAAAAATTATTTTAAAGTCAGGTACAGAATTGATGGTATTTTAAAAAGTTATTATAATTTGCCGGCAGAAATAGCTGCAGCTGTAATTTCCCGGATTAAAATTATTTCGGCAATGGACATTACAGTCCGCCATCTGCCTCAGGATGGCAAGATGGAATTTGAATTTCAAAACTCAAATTATGATATTCGAACTTCGGTAATTCCAACTATTTACGGGGAAAAAGCTGTTTTAAGGCTTTTATTAAGAAACAACCGACTCTTAAAAGTTGAGGAATTAAATTTTAGCAGTTATAACTTAAATAGATTTGAAAAAATTTTCAACTATAATTCGGGTATAATTCTACTCTCAGGTCCTACTGGAAGCGGGAAAACTACAACCTTATTTTCAATTTTAAACAGGCTAGCAGCAGAAAAAAATAACATTATAACTGTTGAAAATCCGGTTGAATACAGGCTGGAACTATTAAATCAGATAGAGATAAATGAGGCTCAGGGGCTCAGCTTTCCAGTGGTTTTAAGGTCTATTTTAAGACAGGATCCGGATATTATAATGATTGGAGAAATTAGAGATAAAGAAACTGCAGAAATAGCTGTTAGAGCGGCAGTAACCGGACATCTTGTTTTAAGCACCATTCATACTATCGACAGTATATCTGCCGTCAGTAGACTACTTGACATGGGAATTGCTCCTTATTTAATCAGCAGTACCCTCAATGCAGTTGTAGCTCAGAGATTGCTGCGGAAATTATGTCCTCACTGTCGGAAAAAAAGAAACCTGAAAGCGGAAGAGAAAAATCTGATCAGTGAACAAAAATCTAAATTTCTTTACCAGGCAGCAGGCTGTGAGAAATGTAATGATGGTTATCAGGGGAGAACAACAGCGGCAGAGGTTTTATTAATCAACCCAAAACTGAGGCAGCTGATCAACCAGCAGGCAGAATATGGGCTGCTCAAAAGAGAAGCAGAGGCTTCAGGGATGATAAGTCTGGCAGACGCTGCTTTTGAGAAATTAAAAAAGGGAATTACATCCTGGGAAGAAATTCTAAGGGTAATTGAACTGCAGTCCTGATGGGGGGAGATTTCAATTAATTTTAAGAAAAAATTTGACCTAAAGTTTTTTGCGGCTCAGCTGCGAGTTATGCTGGAGTCAGGTCTTAATTTAAACAGGGCCTTAATGATCATCTCCAGACAGACAAATAATAACCAGCAGGTAGAAATTTATAATGAGCTGCTGAAAAATATTGAATCCGGCCTGAGCCTGGCAGAAGCAATGGAAGAAGATGAAGTTTTTACAGATCTTTTTAAAGCAGTTGTTAAAGCAGGAGAGAAAAGTGGTAGTCTGGTTGAGGTTTTAAAAAGTCTGGAAAATTACTACAGCAGCAGAGAGAAATTAAAAAAAGATATAAAAAAGGCTGCTTTTTATCCCCTGACAGTGATCACCGCAGTATTTATAGCAGCAGCCTTTATTTTTAAATTTATTCTGCCCGTATTTATTGATTTATTTGCTGAATTCAGTGGTGATCTGCCGCTGATTACTGTACTTTTTCTTAAACTGAGTCAGCTATTTAATAATTATTTTATTTTAATCTTAATTTTCATAATATTGTTAACAATAGCTTTTATATATTTTTTTAGAAGTCAGGAAAGAAGAGATTTAAAAAGTAGTTTTCTGCTTCAAATCCCACTTATATCTATTATTTATCGGGACTTAATTTTAACCCAGATAGCTACTTATTTAGCTCTACTTTTAAAAAGTGGTTTAAAATTAATTTCTGCTCTTGAACTTTTAAAAAATATAATCAGTGATTATCAGTATCAAAAATTCATTGAGCAGACAACTTTAAATATTTCAAAGGGAGCCTCTTTAACAGATTGTTTTGGAGATAGTAAATATATTCCCGATGTATTCTACTATCTTTTAATGACTGGAGAAGAGACAGCCCAGCTGGAAAACATGTTGGAAAGAGCAGGTGATTATTATTACCAAAAATTAAGTGAAGAAATTGCCAGAATGCTGCAGTATTTAGAGCCTTTATTAATAACATTAACTGCAATTTTTGTTGCTTTACTTGCTGCAGCAGTAATGATGCCGATGTTTCAGATCTATTTAATCATCTAATTAGACTGATTTTAATTGTGAGCCAGAAATAGTTTCACTTAATGGAAACCTATGAGAGAAAGGAATTTATTAATGAAAAATATTTTTAAAGAGATAAATCCGGCCAAAAAAGAAGAGGGATTTACCCTGATCGAGTTGCTAATTGTGATTGTGGTGCTGGGAATTTTAATGACAATGGCGGTGCCAGCTTTAAGTGGAGTAAAAAACAAGGCAGATACAGCAGTTGCCAAAGCAGATCTGCATAATATTATGCACAGCCTCGAGATGTATTATCTTGATCATGGAGAATATCCGGGGCAGAGTACAAAGACTGATCTAAGTGCAGTCAGCAGTGATTTAAGTGAATTAAGTATTAAAAACCCAGCCTCAGATTACAGCTATCAGAGTGATACTGACACAGGTGCTGAAAAATATTTAATAATTTATCAGGCTGCTTCAGATGAATTCTACTACATTTCAACTGCAGAATCTTCCTTAAGTGGTCCTGATTCCACCGAGCCGACATTATAGTTAAATGAAAGCTGAACAGGGTTTTACTTTAATTGAAGTTCTACTGGTAATTACAGTAATGGGGATTTTATTTTCAGTCAGCTATCAGCCTCAGTTTAAAAATGGTTTTAAGATTGAGCAGGAAATAGAAAGCCTGGCAGCTGATTTGCGCTGGGCCAGAAATAAAGCGATTCTTGACAATCAGACCTATATTTTTAGGATTTACACGATCAAAGAAAGTGCTGATAAAAATAAAATCCCCTATTATCTCTATGTTAAAGAAGATGGCAGGAAGATAATTAAGAAAAAAGGATATTATTCTGCCGGTTTAATCCTTTATAAAACTTTAAGCCTTAAAGTTGTAGAAGGAGATTACTATGAGTGGATCAGGTTTAATAATACTGCAACAGCAAGAGGAGGAACAGTTGCCCTGGCTGAGGCAAAAATCGGGGCTCAAAAATATTCGATTACAGTAAATCAATTAGGGAGGGTTAGAATTGAAAAATAATGCCGGTTTTTCACTACTGGAAGTCATAATCACAATTTCACTGGCCGGAGCTGTACTGGCAGTGATGAGCAGAACAATTAAAACAGGTCTGGAAGTCCATACTTTTCTGGCAGATAAAAATGCAGCGGTAAACTGGACAGAATCAGTTTTAGAGGCCTATAAAAATAGAGAACTATTGACTGAAGGAGTTGAAGATAGCAGCAGTGAATTTATCAGGAATTTAGAAGTTTTAGAAAAAGAATCTCTACCCAGAGATTATGAGATGACAAGAGTGGAGGTGATTCCATTTGAAAAAGACGGGGTAAAATATGACGGCCTATATAAATTAAAGGTTGAAGTTGATTTTAAATGTAGAAATAAGGAGCATCAAAATGAAGTTCTCAGCCTACTGCAGAAATAAAATTAAGGGTGCTGAAGGTTTCACTCTACTTGAAATACTGCTGGTAATTACAATTTCTTCTCTGCTGGCAGCAGTTTTTATGCAGCTGATTACAAAACTTTATCAGAACAACAGGTTTTTTAATCTGCATAATTCATGGCAGCTGGACGGCTATTTAGTGCTTGATTTTATAGCTTTTCAGATAAAAAATGCCAGCATAGTTGAGCTGATCAGCAGTCAGGAAATTGATATTTTCAGTTATTATGATGGAGAATACCAGTGGCTTAAATTTAATGTTTATCAGAGTGGGGGCAGCAGCTCACTGGGAAGAGCAATTGGAAGTAGTGATCCTGATTTTAAAGATTTCGGTAGAAATCTGGCCCTGCTGGATCGGATTGAGTCTTTGAATTTTGAAATGGATGCTTCAGGTTTATTAAAAATAACTCTCTATCTAGAAGAAGATGGCGAGAGATTAACAATTAGCAGGTTAATTGATATTTAGTTTTGAAATCTTAATAAAGCAGGTATAGATGATGAATTTATCAGGAAATAGAGGTTTTGTCTTATTTATAAGCTTAATATTAATTACTCTGATCGGGCTATTTATTCCACTTCTGATTCAGCAGCAGAAAATCAATTACAGAATTCTACAGAATCGAATTACTGCCTCTCAAAATATTGAAGCTGTTGAGGCAGGTCTGCAGTATCAGCTTTATTTTTTAAAAGAAGAGGGGCTGCTGCTTGCTGAGAGCCTGGAATTAAACAGTCAGTTAAAAGTAGAGCTTTTAGGAGAGGAGGATGATAACTTTATTTACTTAACTGCCAGCGTAGCAGGTAGTATTCCCTATAATGCTGAACTGAAACTGGAAAAAGAAACTCTAAAAATTATTGAGAAAAAAATATATAGGAGTGAGTGATGATGTTTAATAATTATTATTCTGTAACAATTCCAGCTGAAGATGGTCTTAGAAATCTGGTTGCCAGAGCCAAAGACAATAAGATAAATTTTGTAGATGGAATTAAAGAGCTTTCTTCGATTGGTAAAATTAAAAAGTTCAATTTTAACTGTCAGTATGTTGTTCTATTACCAGCAGCCTCTTTATTTTATCATTCTGTTGCCCTGGAGGAAAAGAACCCTTACAGGATCAGTGAAGACAGTATCTTAAGTAAATTCGCTGAAGTTAAAAGCAATTTTGAAGAGGAGTATTATTATGATTACTTAGAAATTGTTTCTGAGCAGACTCAGGAGCGGAAAATTAAATTTTTTGCAGCCAATAAAACAATGCTGGATCCTCTAACAGCAGATATGGATAAATATAAAAATAATTATCTGGTATCTGCCCTACCGGTGGCTGTATTTTCAGTAATCAATAAAATTGTTTCGGCAGCAGATTATCTTCTTTATTATAAGATAAATGGAAGTTATACCCTGCTGACAGCTGTAGATAAAAAACTTGATTTGCTCCAGTCTTCAATTAAGGAGACAGAGCTGCAGCAGGAAATTAATAAGACCAGGAAATATTATTTAAACAATAAAAATCTAGAGCTGGAAATTCTGGAAGGTAAAAGTGAGCTGCTTAATTTAAGTGATCTAATAGAGCTGGAAGCTGATGACTTTGTCTTTTTAACCTCTCTGCTCTGGAGCATCAGCAGATGCCAGTGATCTTTAAGGAGAAAAAGTATGATCGGCTATTTATTATAATGAAGGAGTTATTAATTATAGTTTTACTGCTGCTTCTTTCGCTGCTTATTATAAATTATTTTCTTGATAAGCATAATCAGGGCTATCAGGCGGAACTGATTCAGCTGCAGCAGGAAGAATTGAAATATTTATCCTTAATTAAAAAGAACGAAGAAAATCAGTTAGCCGAGAATTCTGCAGCTGAAAAATACAATTTATTAATAACTCTAACCGGCTGCAGTAAAGAAATTAAATTAAATTCTCTTCACTTGAAAAACGAAAAACTTACTCTCACGGCAGAGAGTAAAGAGCAGGGTCTGATCTTAAAATTTGTTGATTCCTTAAAAGCTGATCACACTTTTACAAATGTAAATTTGCTCAGATTGACCCAGCAGAATGGATATAATTTTCAGCTGGAAACTATTATCAGGTAGTGATGGAGGTAAAGGATGAAAAGAAAAAAGCTTGTGATTATTTCGGCAGTTTTCCTGCTCTGTTTGCTCTTATTTATGCAGTTTGGGAAAAGTAGAGAGCAGCTTGCAGTAAGGAGAAGTCTGGAGAGTGAAATTGAAGCCCGGCAGAAACAGATTCTTATATTAGAGAACAAATATACTTCAGCAGAGAGCTCAGAAAAGACTCCAGTTAGAGAGCAAAAATATAATTTAAAAGACTCTACTGCTCAGATACTGGCAGAAATCAAGCTCTATGACCTGGAACTTATTGATTTCAGCAGTGGAGAAAATGAGCTTAATTTAAATCTGCAGGGAGAATTTAAATCAATCCTCAGCTTTATCTATTATTTAGAGACTAAATTAAAGTTTCTGGAGATTGCTGAGTTCAAAATCAAGGATGACAGTAGAAATCTTTTTTTCTTTATAAAATTAAAAAATGAGCTGATATAGATGAAAAGAATATTGAAAAACAAAAAAATCATTTTACTTCTAACTGTTCTATTACTATTAGTAATATTTTCTGCCTACATTAAGACTTCCGAAGTTAAACTGACTGAGATTTATCAAAAGCCTGAAGAGACTGAAGCTGAATTTTTTTTAAAAGGAGAAAAAGCTTCAGAAAAAAATGAAAAAATAGTAAGAAAAGAAGAAACCGTGGAGGACAGCAGAGAAGCCAAAGTTGCAGTTAGTAAAATAGCACTAATTAGTGAAATTAAAGACCCATTTAAAGCAGATTCAGATTCCAGCAGTGGTCAAAAAGCGGCAGCAGAGAAAGAGCAGAGAAAAAATATTTATCCCGCTGAGTTAATAGATTTAGAAAAAAATGTTATTGCCAGTGATTTAATTAAAAATACTGCTCGGGATAATAAGCTGCAACAGGAGAATCCAAAAGAATCCGAATTAAAGCCTGAACAGAACAGTGTAAATCAAGTGGCTGCTGAAAACAAATTAAATATAGCTCAACTGCAGCTTCCCTTTAAACTGCTGGGAATTATCAGGCAGAATAATAATTCTGCGGTTCTTTTTCGCTATCAGGGGCAGGCTGTTGTAAAAAGTGAAAATGATAAGATTGGCCAGTTTACGATTAAAGAGATTCAAAATAAAGAGATAATTATTGGTTATCAGCAGGCAGAAAGAGTTATTAAGCTCTGGGAGGATGGAAAAAATGAAAACTAAAGTATTAAAACTGCTTCAGATATCAATTTTGCTAATTACACTTCTGCTGTTCTCTGCTTTTGTTAGAGCAGAAACTGCAGCTGAAACTGAATTAATTTCAATTAACTTAAGAGATGTAGAACTGGAAACTGCCTTAATCATGCTGGCAAATACAGCTGAAAAAAATTTGATCTGTGACAGCTCTGTTAAAGGTAAAATTACAGTCATTTTTAATGATATTCCTTTTGAAAATGCTTTGAACTTAATTACTGACAGTTTTAATCTTGACTACAGCAACCAGAACGAAATTATTTATGTCAGTACCAGAGAAAAGATGGCTGCAGAAAATAAAAAAGTTATCAGTAAAAAGTATAAATTTCAAAATTTAAGTTCTGAGCTGGCGGCTGAAATTTTAAAAAAGAATTTTGAAGAAATCAAAGTTATTGATTTAAATAGCGAGGGACTGCTTGTTAACTGCCCGGAAGAGGATTTAAATGAGCTGGAAAAGATAATCAGTCAGATAGATCAGCCGCAAAAACAAATTATGATTAAAGCTCGAATTGAAGAAATAAGCAGAACAAAGATTAAAGAGCTGGGCATCAATCCCAATCAGCTATCTGAATTAAAGATCATTAAAGATGACGCCGGAAACATAGAAAAATTAAAGCCGGGCTGGCCGGAAACACTTAAGGCACTCAATGAAAAAGGACTGTCCAACATCCTGGCCAATCCCAGTCTAATGACACTCGACAGAAAGAAAGCAAAACTGGTGATTGGTGATCAGATTCCAGTCAAGCTGGAAAGAGTTGAGTCTGATAAAACAGTTTCCACCATCAGTTATATTGAAGCCGGTATTGTACTAGAATTTCTGCCAAAGATTATCAATGAAAACCAGGTGCTTTTAGAAATAAAGCCTTCTGTAAATAGTATCGGTCAGATTTTGGCTGATGGGCTGCCGGCAGTAAATTCGCGCAGTGCTGAAACTACAGTAATTTTAGAAAATGGAGAAACCCTGGCAATTGGTGGCTTAATCAAAAAAGATGAGTTAAAAACAATCAGAGAAGTTCCAATTCTTGCTGATCTGCCGCTGCTGGGAGCTTTATTTTCGGCCTCAGAAAACACAGATATAGAAACAGAACTAATAATTTTTATTACTCCCGAAATCATAAAAACAGAAAACAAATTGAGACAGGCAGAGAAAGATGAGGCAGTTTCTAATCAAAATGTTAAAAAAATCAGCAGTCAAAAAGAGGAGATTAAAGGGGAAAAGGAGAATAAAACATATAGAGAGTTTAAAACACTGACTGCAGAAGAATTAGAAGAAATTTTAAATAATTAAAAGGATATTTGTATTTTTTAGATTTATCTTTTTATCAATTTTAGTCAGCAATCTTTGTAACCGCTCACCACATTCTCATTGAAAAAAGCAA
>NZ_QBLR01000137.1:0-8846 GCF_003070835.1 Halanaerobium sp.
GAATAAGACCCTTATATACCATGTTTTTGGGGTAAAGAAAAATCATCATCCTCTGTACTTACTGTTATTAAAAGCCTCATTTGCTTCGCAATTTACTCATAAAATTATTAAAAAATTATAATTTGGGGGATAATTATGCGCGAATTATATCTAAAAGCACCAGCAAAAATTAACCTTGCCTTACATGTTAAGGGTTTAAGAGAAGATGGTTTTCATGAATTACAGATGATTATGCAGAGCATCAGTCTGGCAGATAGAATTAAGCTAAAAAAGAAAAGTGGAGGGATAATTGTTAAAAATTCTCATACTGAGCTGCCAACCGGAAGAGAAAATTTGGCTTATCAGGCAGCGGAGATTTTCTTTGAGAATAATCCTGAACTCAATCAGGGAGTAGAAATCTACATTGAAAAAAATATACCTATAGCAGCTGGCCTGGCAGGGGGGAGTACAGACGCTGCAGCTGTAATGAAAGGGCTCTATCTGCTTTTTGAACTGGAATATGACTTAAAAGAACTCCGCAGTTCCCTGGAAAATATCGGCTCAGATGTTCCTTACTGTCTTGAAGGAGGAACTGTTTATGCTTCCGGCAGGGGAGAAATTTTAGAGGGACTTCCTTTTATCGGAGAAAAATATCTGGTAGTAGTGACTCCTGCTTTCAAAATTTCTACACCAGAAGTATATAAATTATATGATCAAATAAAAGGTTATGATAAATTTGATTTTGACTCAGTTCAAAATAACTTAAAAAATGATCAGGAGATTGACTGGGAGCTTGACTATAAAAATGATTTAAAAAAAGCGGCAGAAAAAATTTGTCCGGAGATAAAAGAAATAAAAGATATATTTAAGAATACTAAAGCTGAATTCACAATGCTTTCCGGAAGTGGTCCAACAGTCTTTTCGATTTACAGTAGCAGAGAGCTGGCGGAAAAAGCTGCAGCCAGATGGCCCCGCAAAAATGATTTTGTTACTGTGGCCAGAACTGTTCCCAGTTATTAATTGAGGCTAGAAAGACAAATTAAAAGCTCACATGAGATTGACATGAATTTAATTTCGTGTTATACTTTCTCCAATAATTATTAGGACTTTGGGAGTAGTGATAGCTATGAAAAAGGGAAAAAATATCACAATGAAGGAAGCTAAGGAAAAAACAGGATTAACATCCAGGCAGATTCGTTATTATGATCAGCAGGAATTGATTTTTCCAGCCCGCAGCAAGGGGAATCAGCGTCTTTTTTCGGCAAGTGATATCAAAAGACTGCTTAAAATAAAAGAACTGCTTACTGCTGGGAATAGTATAGAGACTGTGCGTTCAAAATTAAAGGCTCCACTGACAGTTGATAAAGATCTGGAAGTGGATGACGATTTTGATGACAACTATGATTATTATTCAGATGTTGATCTTGACTCACTTTATCCTGTTTCTAATCGTTCAGAGTTGATAAAGAAACTTTCCCGGAGTAATAAAAAGCATTCCCAGAAGGAGGAAGATTAAGTGGAAAAATTTAGTAGAGAGAAGATTTTAAGGGTTGCTGAAGAGAAAAATGTTGAGTTTATTCGTCTGCAGTTTGTTGATATTTTAGGGATTATTAAAAATGTTGCAATTACAATTGAGCAGCTGCCTGAAGCACTTGACGGCAAGATCATGTTTGATGGTTCATCGATTGAGGGCTATACACGTATCCACGAATCCGATATGTATTTAAAGCCTGATTATGATACCTTTACAATTTTTCCCTGGGAGACCAGTGGAGGCTGTACAGCCAGAATGATGTGTGATATTTATTTACCTGACGGTAAACCTTTTGTTGGCTGTCCTCGTGGTGCACTAAAAAGTGCGATGGCTGAGGCAGAGGAGATGGGTTATGAAATGTTTGCCGGGCCAGAACCGGAGTTTTTCTTATTTGAAAAAGATAAGCATGGTAATCCAACGACAAACACCCATGATAAGGGAGGATATTTCGATCTATCTCCAGTTGATTTAGGAGGAGAAGCTCGTCGTGATACTGTATTAGCACTTAAAAAAATGGGTTTTGAAGTTGAAGCTGCTCACCATGAAGTGGCGCCAGGCCAGCACGAAATTGATTTTAAATACACTCCTGTTTTAAGAACAGCAGATAATATTGCAACTTTTAAATTTGTAACAAAAATTATTGCAATGCAGCATAATCTCCATGCAACATTTATGCCTAAGCCTATTTATGGAGAGAGCGGTTCTGGAATGCATGTTCATCAATCATTATATAAAAATGGAGAAAATGCTTTTTATGATCCTGAAGATGAACATGGTTTAAGTGAAATTGCTTATTATTATATAGGTGGACTGTTAAAGCATGCCAAAGAAACAACGGCCATTTTAAATCCGACTATTAATTCCTATAAAAGGCTTGTACCTGGTTATGAGGCACCAGTTTACATATCATGGTCAACTCAGAATAGAAGTGCCTTAGTTCGAGTTCCTTCAGCTCGTGGTAATGGAACCAGATTAGAATTAAGAAACCCTGATCCGGCAGCAAATCCATATCTGGCCACAGCTGTAATGCTTAGAGCAGGTCTTGATGGGATCAAAAATAAAATAGATCCCGGTGAACAGACTACTGATAATATTTATGAAATGAATTATAAAGAAAGAAAATCAAGAGGGATTACAAGCCTCCCTTCATCTATGGAAGAAGCGCTTAAACATTTCCAGGAAAGTGAATTTATGCGGGAAGCACTGGGTGAGCATATTTTTAACCATTTAGTTGAAGCTAAGAAAATAGAATGGTCTGTTTATAAAAAACAGGTTCACAGCTGGGAAATTGATCAATACTTAACAACTTATTAAATTCTAGTTGGGGGGATAAAAATGGAAGGCAGAGAAAATATACAGGATCATTTAAAGAAAATGAAATTAGGTAAGCTGGACACCAGATCATTATCCTTTTTAGCACTTTTTATAGCCTTTACCTCTGTGGCGACCTATTTACATATTCCAGGACCCAGCAGTTCTTATTTCAACCTGGGGGAAGTAGCTATTTATACTATTGCCCTAACTTTTGGTGCTAAAGCTGGTGGAATTGCAGGTGGTGTTGGATCTGCTCTAATGGATATTATACTTGGTTATTCAATCTGGGCTCCATTTACTTTTTTAATTAAGGGGCTGGAAGGTTTAATTGTAGGTAAAATTGCCAGCCAGCAGCAGGATAAAAAGTTTGATCGCAAAATATTTGCTATTATTGTTGGTGGAAATGTAATGATTCTGGGTTATGCTCTTGCCAAAGCGTTTTTATTAAGCTGGGCAGTTGTTTTACCCGAAATTGGCATTGATTTTGCCCAGATGCTGATTGGGGGAGTTCTGGCAATTCCTCTTTCTCATCATTTAGATAATTATTTTGGGAAGTGATATTTTTGGAAATAGGTAAACTGGCAGGAAATAAATTAAAAAGAACAATACTTGATAAAATAGAACATTTTCGCTCTGATGTACTGGTACCGGCAGGTCCAGGAGAAGATAGTGCGGTAATAGATCTGGGAGATTATTTGCTGGTGGTATCTTCTGATCCAATAACCGGTGCTGAAAAAAATGCTGGTTATCTGGCTGTTAATGTTGCCTGTAATGATATTGCAGCCGCTGGGGCTGAGCCTTTTGGAATTCAGGTCGTCTTATTATTACCACCCCGCCTGGGAGAAAAAAGAGCCGAAAAAATGATGGAAGAAATAGTTAATACAGCAGCCGCGATGAATATAGAAGTCCTCGGTGGGCATACAGAAATAACTGACTTGGTTCAAAAACCTATCATTACAGTTACTGCAATGGGCAGAGCTGTCAGGGAAGAATTAACTTCCAGTTCTGCCGCAGAAGCTGGCGATATTTTATATATTTCTAAAGGTATGGGTATCGAAGGAAGCTATATACTGGCAAGTGATTATAGGGAGCATCTGATTGAAAAAGGTGTCAGCAGTGAAACAATCGTCAAACTGGATGGTTATTTGGAACTTTTAAGTGTGCTACCTGAAAGCAGAATAGCCAGAAAAAATGGAGTTAAGGCTATGCATGATGTAACGGAAGGTGGAGTCTATGGTGCAGTAACTGAAATGGCAGCAGCTTCACAGCTTGGATTTATTATTGAGAAAGATAATTTTAAGTTAATTCCTGAAGTTGAAGAAGTTTGCCGAAAATTAGATCTAGATCCAGCAGCTTTAATCTCCTCAGGGTCAATGCTGATGGCCGCTCCACCGGAAATTGATCTAAAAAGCATTTTTGCAGAAAATGAGCTTGAAATAATCAGGGTTGGAAGAATGATTAAAGAAGGTAATTATATGGAAGCAAACGGAGTTAAAAAAGAATTTAAAGCACCTGAAAAAGATGAATTATGGAAATTTATTGAAAAAAATCACAAATAAGTCTTGACATTTACATTTAATGGAATTATAATGTTATTAACAAATAATTCCAAAGGCGGTGTATTTATGGAAATTACAGATGTCAGAGTTTTTCCGGTCGAAATTAATGGAAGTATGGTCAAGGCTTATGCAACAGTAACATTTGACGACTCTTTTGTTGTGCGAGACATGCGGGTTATTGAAGGAAAAAACGGGATTTTCCTATCGATGCCGGCAAGAAGAAAGAGAAACGGAGACTATCAGGATATCTGTTTTCCAATTTCCACTAAGTTGAGGGATCTAATGGAAAATCAGGTTTTAGAAAAGTTTGATGAACTACTGGCAAGTGCCTAGATAAATCATTTAATAATCACTAAAATAACACTACTTCAGCTGAGGTAGTGTTATTTCTATTCATGGAATTTATAATCTTGACAAATGCTAATTTCTCTGTTATACTTCAAGCGATTAAAGAACCATGATGGACTACTATTGTCAGGAAATAATGTTTAATTAAAGCAAGAATATTTATTCCTTATTTAAAGGAGGAAATTATAGATGGCAGATCTTTTAAGTATTATTCTGGCTGCCGGTAAGGGAACCAGAATGAAATCAGATAAAATTAAGGTATTACATCCAGTTGCCGGTAAGGCAATTATTAAGCATGTCTTAAATACTTTAGATGGTTTAAATAGTAAAATCGTTAATGTGATTGGACATCAAAAGGAAGAAGTTCAGACTGAATTGGAAGATTTAAATAAATGGGATTTAAATTATGTAATACAGGCAGAACAATTAGGTACCGGTCATGCTGTAAAACAGGCTGAAAGTTTTTTTGCAGATTATGAGGGTCCGGTATTGATTCTTTATGGAGATACTCCTTTATTAAGAAAAGAGACTATTGCAGAATTTGTAAAAGAACATAAGCAGAGCAATTCTGATTTAACAGTTATGACGGCTATTTTTGATGATCCTGAGGGATATGGAAGAATCGTTAAGAATGAGGCTGGTAATTTAACTGCAATTGTAGAAGAAAAAGATGCTGATTCAAAAACAAAGCAGATCAAGGAAATTAATAGTGGGGTAAACTGTATCGATAGTGCCCTGTTGAGAGATTTTATGGCAAATATGAATAATGATAACGCTCAGCAGGAATATTATTTAACTGATATTATAGAATTTGCTGTAACTAGAAATAAAAAAATAAATACATATACTGTCGAGGATTCTGACGAAATTATAGGTATTAACACCCGCAAACAGCAGACAGAGGCCGAAAAAATATTAAGAGGCAGAATAGCTGACAAACATCTGGCAAATGGAGTAACAATTATTGACCCAGATACTACATATATAGATGCTGAGGTAGACATAGCAAAGGATGTTACAATTTATCCTTTTAATTATCTGGAAGGAAAAACTAAAATTGCTCAAAACACTATCATTAATCCAAACTGCAAATTGAAAGATGCAGTTATAGGAGAAAATGTTGAGATCCTTTCAAATACTATTATAAAGGAAAGTAAAGTTGGAGATGGAACTAATGTTGGACCTTTTGCTTATTTAAGACCGGGTTCTACAGTAGAAGCTAATTGTAAAATTGGTGATTTTGTAGAGCTAAAAAAGACTACAGTTAAAAATGGAGCTAAGGTTCCTCATTTATGCTATGCTGGCGATGCCGAAATTGGTGAAAGAACAAATATCGGAGCCGGTACAATATTTGCGAATTATGATGGAGAAAATAAATTTAAGACTGAAATTGGCAGTGATGTCTTCATCGGCAGTGATTCTATTTTAATTGCTCCTCTTAAAATTGGTGATAAGGCAAAAACAGCTGCTGGATCAGTAGTTACAAAAGATATTAATTCTGGTGATACAGTAATGGGGGTTCCTGCTCGAGTATATAATCCAAAATCTAAGCAGGAAAATTAAAAAATAAGCCAGGGGGTCAAAAAATGTCCAGTTATAGTGAACAGTTAAAAATATTTGCAGGTAATTCTCACCCTGAATTAGCTCAGGATCTCTGTGATTATCTGGGGACGGAATTGGTTAATGCAGATGTAACTAGATTTAAAGATGGGGAAATTGGTGTTCGCACTTATGAAACTGTAAGGGGAGCTGATGTTTTTGTTGTGCAGCCCACATCACCTCCTGTTAATGAGAATCTGATGGAACTGCTGGTGATTATTGATGCTTTAAGAAGGGCATCTGCCCGAAGAATCACTGCGGTGATACCATATTATGGGTATGCACGCCAGGATAGAAAAGCAAGACCAAGAGATCCAATCACTTCTAAATTGGTGGCCAATTTACTAACTCAGGCAGGTGCCAGAAGAGTACTTTCAATTGATTTTCATGCACCTCAGATCCAGGGATTTTTTGATATTCCTGTTGACCATCTCTACGCCTCACCGATTATGGTTGATTATTTTAAGGATTTTGATCGTTCTGATCTGATTGCTGTTGCTCCGGATGTTGGCTCGGTAAAAAGAGTGCGCTCTTTTGCTGAAAGTTTAAATATTCCAATGGCAATTATTGATAAAAGAAGGCCTAAACCAAATGTGGCTGAAGTTATGAATGTAATTGGAGAAGTTGATGGTAAAAATGTGATACTGCTTGATGATATTATTGACACAGCTGGAACTATTTCAGCAGCTGCCGAAGTTCTTAAAGATAAAGGAGCTAAGGAGGTTTATGCCTGTGGAACTCACGCCTTATTTTCAGGCCCTGCAGTTGAACGTCTAAAGGAAGCGCCAATTACCAAAATTATTGTTACTAATACAATTGCGCAGAAAGACCATGATCTTGATAATCTGGAAGTGCTTTCTGTTGCTCCTCTGGTTGGAGAGGCTATTGACCGTATTTTTAAAGATTTATCTGTTAGTGTATTATTTTAAATAATTTTTCTAAAACACTTGCTCAAACTGAGCTTTGATGTTATAATAAAATTTGTTATGTCTTATTTAACGCAGACCTGCCAGTGTAAGCAGTTAATCTGGCTTAAAATTTAATTTATGCAAGGAGAGGATAGTCATGGAGAGACATTCTATTGAAGCTGAACTAAGGACTGAAACTGGAAAGGGAGTAGCCCGTAAAATAAGAAGAAACGGACTTATCCCTGGTGTTGTTTATGGAAGAGGAAATGAACCAAGATCTATTAAAGTAGATCCACTGGATATTGAAAAGCTTCTCCATTCTAATGCTATCTTTGATCTGACTTTTGTCGGAGAAGATGGAGAAGGAGACGAAGCGGTTGTAATCATTAAAGATTATCAGAAAGATGTTATTAAGCAAAATCTGCTGCATGTAGATTTTCAGTTTATTTCTATGGACGAAAAGATCACTGTTTCTGTACCAATGCATTTAGAAGGAGATGCTGTTGGTGTTCGTGACGGTGGAGTATTACAGCAGTTATTACGCGAAATTGAAATTGATGCATTACCTGCTGAAATCCCAGAAGAAATTACTATTGACATTTCTGAACTTGAGGTTGGACAGTCTTTATCTGTTGCTGACCTGGATCTTCCCGAAGGAATTGACCTTGTAACTGACAGTGACGAAGTTATTGTAACTGTTGTTACTCCTACTGAACTTGTCGAAGAAGAGGTAGAAGAAGAGGAAGAGGAATTCTTAGAGCCAGAAGTTATTGGCGAAGAAGAGGAAGAAGAAGGCGAAGAAACAGAAGAAGAGGAAGAACCACAGGAATAATTTTAGTAAAGAAATTGGGCGCGGCTTAGTCAGCTGCGCTTCAATTTATTATTGGAGGTTTAAAGTTTGAAAGTAATTGCTGGTCTTGGAAATCCTGGTGAAAAATATGCGAAAACCAGACATAATATAGGATTTATGGTTATTTCAGAATTGGCAGACAGATTTAAAGTTAAGAGCAGTTATAAGTTCGATGGCCTTGTTGGCGATTTCTTTTTTGGTGGAGAAAAAGTTATTCTTTTTCAACCAATGAAATATATGAATAAAAGTGGTCAGCCAATATATAGGCTGCTTGACTATTTTGAGATAGAAGCTGAAGATCTGCTTGTTATTCATGATGATTTAGATCTTGATTTAGGAAAGATGAGATTTAAGCAGAATGGTGGCAGTGGTGGTCATAATGGAATTAAATCAATTATTAATAATTTGAGCACAGATGAATTTAATAGATTAAAAATTGGCATTGGTAGACCGCCGGAAAATATTCCGGTACCTGATTTTGTCCTGACTACTTTTGCAGGAGAAGAAGAGGATATCTCAAAAAAAGTTGTAGCTGATGCTGTTTCAGCAGTTGAATTGATGTTAAAAGAAGATATAATGAAAGCAATGAATAAATATAATGGATAAAAAGCCCGTACATTTTATGTAGGGGCTATTTTGCCATTTTTGAGTTAAATGTATAAAAGTATAAAATTAAGAAATATATGTAGAAATAAAAGGTTTTTGTTTAAGGAGCATTAGGCCTGATTTCAAAGATCAGAAAAACATTCCTGGTG
>NZ_QBLR01000138.1:0-8841 GCF_003070835.1 Halanaerobium sp.
AGTAAAGCCTTTGAAAACTATAATCAGAATTCAGAATATATTGTTCAAAATGAAAGAATAAATTTTGCTAACTGGAGAATCTATGGCTTTACTTCTCGTAATAAAGTTGCGGAAGATTTAAAGCAATTTCCATTGATGATTATTTTTAGTAGTCTAACTTTTGTTATTTTACTTTTAGGGATTGGTTTTGTTCTTAACAAAAATATAACTAAACCAGTTATTAGTATTGCTAAAAGTATGGATCTAATTGGAGAAAATAATGATAATCAAAGAATAAATTTAGATATCAATGGAGAATTAGGAATAATTGTAGAAGATGCTAATAAAATGCTGGATAAAATTGAAAACTTTAAAAAACATGAAATTGAAATGCAAACACAAATTTATGAAACTAAAATTTCTCGGCATAAAGCTGAATTATCTGCTCTTCAAAGTCAGATTAACCCCCATTTTTTATATAATACTTTAGAATGTATTCGTAGTATAGGTGCGGTTTATGAAAGTCAGGAAATAATGGATATTTCTATTGCTATGGCTGATATTTTTAGATACAGTATTAAATCAAATAGATTTGTTAAGGTAAAAGAAGAAATTGAAATTATAGAAAGTTATTTAAAAATAATGAAGCTTAGATTTCCTAAGAGAATTAACTACGAAATAGATATCAAAAATCAGATAAAAAATAAGAAAATAATAAAAATGTTATTACAACCAATTGTCGAAAATGCTTTTTATCACGGGCTTGAATCCAAAACTGATGGTGGTAAAATTTTGATTAAAGCAGAAATTAAAGATGAAGATATAATATTCTTAATTTCGGACAATGGTAAGGGGATTAAGGAAGAAAAATTAAATTTATTAAATAATAGTTTAAATAGAGTTTTAAAAATTGAAATTGAAGACTTTAAAAAACATGGGATTGGAATTTTAAACATTAATAAAAGAATAAAACTTAATTATGGAGAAGAATATGGTTTAAAATTAGATAGTAAAATTGATCAAGGAACAGAAGTAGAAATTATAATTCCGGTAGAGAAATAAAGATCAAAAAACAAGCATTGAAGAGATAAAATAAATTTGTAGAGGTGAGAGAAAATGGGCATATTTAATATTAATGGTCCAATTTATAAAATATCTAAAATTATCTATAATTTATTAGTTTTAAATATTCTTTGGTTTGTTTTTTCAATTGCAATAATAACAATAGGGCCGGCAACTATTGCTTTATTTTATGTAAGCGGAAAAATAATAAGAGGAGAGAGCTATAAATTAGTAAGAGATTTTTGGAAAAGTTTTAAATTGAATTTTAAGCAGGGAATTATTATTTTTTCTGTATTTGCTTTAGCTTTTTATTTGATTTTAGTAAATATTAGAAGTGTGAACATGCTTTCATTAAATAGATTTTTACTTCCAGTACAATATTTTATTTTATTTGAACTTCTGGCTGGAAGTATAATTGTTTATCCACTTTTAGCTAGATATCATCTAAGTATTCTGAGAAGTTTTAAAATGGCTTTTTTTATTGCAAATAGACATCTAATTACAACAATTTTATGTCTTGGTGTTTTACCTGCTTTATATTATCTAATATACTGGAAGCCAATTTTCTTGCTTTTGATAATGGGAATTTATGTTTTTTGGATTAACTTCCTTTTAAAAGATAAATTTAATCTATATCATAATAGATGAATTAGATTAAATAACAGGTCTATCTTAGACCTGTTATTTATCGTTTTAAAAAAATTAATTAAATTTTAAAATAGACTTGCAACTTAAATTTTAAAGTGATAACTTAAGAGGTAAGGATAAATTTAACTATTAAAGAAAGTCATAAAAATTTTAAAGAAATATTTAGTAGTTTCTAAATTATTTTAACAATTGTTAAAAAAAGGGGAGATAGAAAATGTTTTTTGAAATGTCATTAAAAGAAATGAAAAAATATATGGGCTCCAGTCCTAAATCTGATGATTTTGAGCAGTACTGGCAGGAAGCTCTGGCTGAAATGAAAGCAGTTGATCCAGAAATAGAGATTAAACACTCAGCCTTCCAGACCGATTTTGCTGAATGTTATGATCTATACTTCACCGGGGTTAATGATGCCAGGATCCATGTTAAATACATAAAACCAAAAAATATTAAAACAAAACAGCCAGCAGTAATCGAGTTTCATGGTTATGGTTGTGAAATTGAAGATTGGGCTGATAAATTACAGTTTGCAGCTCGTGGTTATTCATATTTTGGGATGGATTGTCGTGGTCAGAGTGCAGGTTATTCGGAAGATAGTGGTGGTGTAAAGGGTAATACCCGTAATGGTCATATTATTAGAGGTCTTGCAGATGCCCCCGAAAAATTATATTATCGAAATGTTTTTCTAGATACTGCCCAACTGGCTGGAATTGTAATGGATATGGAAAATATTGCTGAAGATCGAGTTGGAGTATTTGGTTATTCTCAGGGTGGAGCTTTGACTGTTGCCTGTGCGGCACTGGAACCACGAATCAAAAAAGCAGCTCCAGTTTATCCATTTTTAAGTGACTATCAGAGAGTAACTCAGTTAGATATCGACAATAGCGCCTATGCAGAAATTAAAGAATTTTTCCGGAAATATAATCCTTTACATAATAAGGAAGAAGAAATATTTAATAAATTATCCTATATAGATATTCAGAATCTGGCAGATAGAATAGAAGCAGAGGTATTAATGACAACCGCTATTGCTGATCCAGTCTGTCCACCTTCTACTCAATTTGCAGTTTATAATAAAATTGAAGCGAAAAAAGATATAGTTATTTATCCTGATTATGGGCATGAGGGTTTACCTGGAATAAGAGATCGACATTATAGATTTTTTAATGATTTATAAGTTTAGTTACCAATTTGTTTTTTTAGGAGAGATATAAATGGCAGAATTAAAAAAATTATGGAATTATCTTCGGGAATATAAATTATTCTTTTTTGGAGCTATATTTTTTATTATTCTAAATGTAGTTTTTTCTATGATTCCTGGTTATTTAAACAGAAGAATAATTGATGATGTTATAAATGCTCAAAAAATGGAATTGCTGGCTGGCTTTTTGGTTGCCTATATAGGTGCTAACCTGCTTAGAGCAGCAGCAATAATGGTGCAGAGATTTTTTGCAGAAAGTCTATCTCAAAATCTACTTCGCGATTTAAAACAGGATCTTTATGATCACCTGCAGAAGCTATCATTTAACTTTTTTAACAATAATCGAACCGGTGAATTAATGTCCAGAATGACAGGTGATATGGAAGCAGTGAGAATGCTTTTTGCAGATGGTATGATCCAGTTTACACGTGCAATTTTTTACATAGTCTTTGTTATGGCAGTTTTGATACCTGAAAGTTTAAAGCTTTCATTAGTGTCACTTGCTTTAAGTCCTCTAATTGGATTTTTTGCTTACAGGCTTGGGGTCAGAATTAAACCAATTTTTCGCCAGGTAAGGCGTCAATATTCTGATCTTAACTCAACTGTACAGGAAAATATTTCAGGTATTAGAATCGTTAAAGCCTTCCATCAACAGTGTTATGAGATGGAGAAATTTGATGAAGAGAATCATAACTATTTTACTAAAAATTATAGTGCAGCAAAAATCTGGTCTAAATACTTTCCAATTATGGAGTTTCTAGGTGGAACAAGCACGGTGCTGCTGTTATTTTATGGTGGTCGCCTTGTAATCCAGGGAGAAATCACTCTTGGTGTCTGGATGCAGTTTAATTCGTATCTCTGGATGTTAATTATGCCAATGCGGATGATTGGACATATAGTTAATATGTTTTCCAGAACAAGTGCCTCTGCTGAGAGAATCTTTAATATCCTGGAGACTGAGCCTGAAATCAAAAATAAAGATAAGGCAATAAAAGTGGATAGAATTAAAGGTGAAGTTGAATTTAAAAATGTTTCACTAAGTTATGGAGATGAAGATATTTTAAAGGATGTCTCCTTCCATGCTAAGCCAGGAGAAACTGTTGCTATTATGGGAGCAACCGGTAGTGGTAAATCATCATTAATCAATTTAATTCCTCGCTACTATGAGGCAACTAAGGGACAAATATTAATAGATGGTGTTGATAATAGAGATTATGATCTACAAAATTTAAGAAAACAGGTTTCAATAGTAATGCAGGATGTATTCCTTTTTTCTGAAACAATTTCCAATAATATAGCTTATGGTCAGCCCGGACTTGATTTAGAGAAAATAAAACGAGCTGCAGAAATAAGCAGTGCCCGCAATTTTATTGAAGATATGGAAGCTGGTTTTGAAGAAGTTATTGGTGAAAGAGGAATGGGACTTTCCGGTGGACAAAAGCAGAGAGTTTCACTAGCCAGAGCAATTGTTGAAGAAAGTCCAATCCTAATTCTTGATGATGCAACTTCTGCTGTTGATATGGAGACTGAACATCAGATCCAGCAGGCTTTAGAGGGAATGGATGAGAGAAGTACCCTCTTTTTAATTGCTCATCGTATTTCTTCTGTTAGAAATGCAGATCAAATAATTATTCTTGATCATGGAGAAATTATAGAACGAGGTACTCACGAAGAATTAATCAATAATAAAGGACATTATTATACAATGTTTAAGGAACAGTATAAAGAAGTAATAGATGAAGCAGAAATTGAAGAAAGGTGGGTGAACTAAATGGCCTATAATCGATATTTTGAAGATGAAGAAATGGAAAATTTAGATCCAAATAATATAAAAAGAGTACTTTCATATTTAAAACCATATAAATATAAAGTTGCTTTTTCACTATTTTTAATGGCCATGGCCGCCTTTGCAGATCTTTTAGGTCCGTATTTAACCAAGGTTGCAATTGATAATTACATTACAGCTGGCGATTATTCTGGACTTACTATGATTTCTCTGGTCTATCTGGGACTGCTTGCTGTTAATGGATTTGCTGTTCGTTTTAGAGTTTTAATAATGAGCAAGGTGGGACATAAAGTAGTACGTAATATTAGGCAGGATTTATTTCAACATATACAGAAATTATCCTTTAGCTATTTTGATTCAATTCCAGCTGGAAAAATTATAGTTCGGGTAATGAATAATGTTAATTCACTGCAGAACTTACTGGAAAATGGTTTGATTAACATAATAACTGATACATTTCGCTTTCTGGCAATTTTAGTGATTATGCTCAATCTTGATTTAAGGTTAACCTTAATTTCGATCACTGTCATGCCAGTACTGATCTTTTTGATTTTCTTACTAAAAAAGAAGATTAGAATTGGCTGGCGTAGAGTGCAAAAGAAACGGTCTAATATGAATGCTTATATACATGAAAGTTTAACCGGAATGCAGATCACTCAGGCTTTTGTTAGAGAAGACAAAAATAGTAATATTTTTAAAGATCTGCAGGATGATTATGTCAGCAACTGGATGAAAACAGTAATGATGTCTCATGGTATTTTTCCAATTGTACTTTTGATAAATACTATAAGTGTAATTATTATGTATTTAGTTGGGATTAGAGATTTAAATGCAGGTTTGGTTACCATCGGTACTTTGGTTGCATTACTTCAGTATATCTGGCGTTTATGGCAGCCTATAATTAATATCAGTAATTTTTATAATCAGGTTTTAGTTGCTAATTCAGCTGCCGAAAGAATCTTTGATGTGCTGGATACTGAACCAGATATTGTAGATTCATCCGGGGCTAAAGAAATGCCAGAAATTAAAGGGAAAGTAGAATTTAAAAATGTTACTTTTAGCTATGAAGAAGATGGAGAAATTATTCTTAATGATATGAACTTTGAAGTTGAACCAGGAGAAACAATTGCCTTTGTGGGTGCAACAGGAGCTGGAAAGAGTACAATTATTAATTTAATGACCCGTTTTTATGATATTGATCAGGGTAGTATCTTAATTGATGATTTGGATATTCAGAATGTAAAAATTGAATCTTTAAGAAAACAAATTGGAGTTATGATGCAGGATACCTTTATTTTCTCCGGCTCTATAGCCGATAATATTCGCTATGGTAATTTAGAAGCCAGCCGTGAGGATATAGAGAGAGCAGCTAAAATGGTTTATGCTGATGAATTTATTAGAGAAATGGAAAATGGCTATGATACTGAGGTTAATGAGCGTGGATCAAGATTATCGGTTGGTCAGCGGCAGTTAATTTCATTTGCCAGAACAATTCTTTCTGATCCTAAAATATTAATTCTGGATGAAGCAACTTCAAGTATTGACACTCAAACTGAAATTTTAATCCAAAAGGCAACACAGGCTGTATTAGAAGGAAGGACTTCTTTTGTTATAGCTCACCGTCTTTCTACCATTAGAAATGCAGACCGGATTATGGTTTTAGAAGAAGGAGAAATTATTGAAACTGGAAGTCATGAGGAATTAATGGCTAAAGAGGGTCATTACCATGATTTATATATGGCTCAGTATAATAGAGTAATTTAAAAATTTATTTTAATAATAATAATTATTTTATATATTAGCTGTTTGGAAGAATATTTATGTAAAATGAAATACAATTTTATTTAAATTAGTAATTATTCTTGACAATTAATATCATTACTGTATAATTACATTATAAGAAAATCACTTATAATAAATTTACAATAATAAGACGATAAGAAAGGGTGATGAATAATGTTTAAAACACTGAAAAGATTCTTTAATGAGGTAAGTTCTGAGGGGCAGAGAATAGAAAGCAACCTTAGAAAAGCTAAAGAAGAATACCGTAATGAAAACAGTAGTTATATGAATTTTTAGGAAATAAGAATATAATGAATGTTATAATTAAAAATAGTAATAATTATGAAACTTAAAAGAACACTTCTTATTATATAGGGGTGTTCTTTTTTATTTTAATATCATAATCTTTAAATACGTCTAAAAAAATGATATAATATATTTAGATAATTCAGAACTTAAATAAACTTTGTTTTATTAATTAATTATATTCTCAAAATTCAAGGAGGCAGAAGTTATGAAGTATAGAAAATTAGGAAAAACAGGATTTGAAGTCTCAGAAGTTTCTTTTGGAGGCTGGGCAATTGGCGGTTCCTGGGGAGATGTAGAAGATGAGCAGTCAATGTCAGCTTTAAAAGAAGCTGTAAATCAGGGAATTAACTTTTTTGATACTGCTGATGTTTATGGAGATGGTCGCAGTGAGCGTTTGATGGCTAAATTGAGAAAAGAAAATGACAAAGATATATATATAGCAACCAAGGCTGGCAGAAGACTGGATCCACACGCAGCGGAAGGCTACAATAAGGAAAATTTAAATAAGTTTGTGGACCGCAGTCTCAAAAATTTAAATGTAGATAGCATTGATCTGCTGCAGCTGCACTGTCCTCCAACTGAAGTTTATGATCAGGAAGAGGTATTTGAGGCTCTGGAAGAAATGGTTAAGGCTGGTAAAATTAAAAACTATGGTGTTAGTGTAGAAAAGGTAGAAGAAGCAATGAAAGCACTGGAATATGAAAATCTGGCTACAGTACAGATTATCTATAATATGTTCAGACACAAGCCAGGAGATGAATTTTTAGCTAAGGCAAAAGAAAAAGGTGTAGGAATTATCTGTAGAGTTCCTCTCGCAAGTGGTCTTTTAACAGGTAAATTCTCTAAGGATTCAACCTTTGCAGAAGATGATCACCGTAATTACAATCGTGATGGAGAAGCCTTTGATAAAGGAGAAACTTTCTCAGGTGTAGATTTTGAACTTGGATTAAAGGCTGTAGAAGAATTAGAAAAAATTAAACCAGAAGCTTTAACAATGGCTCAGTTTGCACTTAAATGGATTTTAATGAATGATGCAGTTAGCTGTGTAATTCCTGGTGGTAAAAAACCATGGCAGGTAAAAGATAATGCAGCAGCATCTGAAGCAGATGACCTCCCAGATGAGGTAATGGAGAGAGTTGACGAAATTTATGATGAATATATCAGAGATAGTGTGCATCACCTCTGGTGAAATTTAAGGAAAAGTCTGTAAATTTAGACTTTAATAAAACCCTTGACAAGTAATTTAAAAAGTGTATAATGTAATTAATATAAGAAAAATATAAGTAAATCACTTATAATTAATTAACAACAATAAGACTATAAGAAAGGGTGATTTAATAATGTTTAATTCATTATTCTCATTCATCAAGAGTGCGAATGCTGATGGTAGAAGAATTGAAAGTAATATTCAATCTGTAAAAGAAAAACAGATTAAGCATGATTCTTTTGCAAACTTAAATCAGTACTAAAAATTGTTTCATCTTAAAGACAATAACTTTTTATAAATATAAGCCAATCAAATTATAACTAAAATAACTTTATAAGAAAGGATGATTGCATATGTTTAATAGCATGTTCAAATTCATGAAAGAGGCGCAACTTGATTCTAAAGAGAATCAAGCAAAGCTAAATGCATTTAAAAACTTAGGTAATTACTAAGAAATTTATGAGAGCCAATCGGATAAAATAATAATTAAAGCTAAACAATAACTAAAACTAATAAGCAAATAATTATATAACCCTTAAATATATAATGATAATTAAAGCCACCCTTCCCCGGGGTGGTTTTTCGTGTTTGTAGTGCATTTTTTTGTCATTTTAAGCTAAATATATTATAATAATATGTAGAACTGAAAATATATAGGAGCATTCCTGTAATGAATAAAAATCAATATCGACAAAAAGATACCCCCTTGGTATAATACGGAGTATCAGAGGTCATTCTGATCTCTAAAAAACCAAGGAGGTATCTAATATGAATTATACTCAAAATGAAAAGATTATGCAAGTAAAAGTTTCAACGCTGGTAGTTGGAGTGGATATCGCAAAGAACAGACATGCAGCAAGAGCCTTCAAT